>CACZQU010000362.1 GCA_902783305.1 uncultured Lachnospiraceae bacterium
AGCACGGGATAGCTCACCCACTGTACAAGGAAGCCTCCGAGAACAACCGCAGAATTCGCTCCTGCCAGTGAGGCAATATTGTAATATGCATACCCGGTGTCTTTTTCCTTCTCAGGTAGTTTGGCACTTCGGACGTTTACCATAAGAAGCTGAATACCCCAGCCCATGCCAAGGATCAAAGACCCCAGCGTCAGTGTCCAGAGATTGGGGACGATCCTGACGGCAAGCCCTGCCGTAAAGCACAGGGAACTGAGGACCACCGCCTTCTTCGATCCGAGTTTACGTATGATCCCGCTTCCGATGGCCGAGAAAAGGGCACCGGAAAACACCTCTGCCGAGATCGGGATCGCGGCAAGGAATTCCGATGACAATCCGAAAAACCGGAGGCTGCCTGCAATCTTCGCTGCATAAATGGGAAGGATCGCACACGTCAGGTTCGTGAAGAAGAATATCAGGAACACGATAAAACGGAATATCTCCGGAGGAAACGTGTCCGCATTCCCGTCTTCCGCCCTCTCGATATCATATTTGCGCTTGCCGCTCACATAGGATATAAGTTCAAGAGCAAACAGGATGATCACGACTGTCATCGCCAGCACGTTCACGATCAGCTTGCGAAGCAGCGCGTTATTGGCCTCCGTAATCTCCGTCGTCTCCGTTCCGACCTCCACAAAGCCGACGATATTTTCTTCCTTGTCCGTGATCGGAAGCTGCACATAGAGGTAATTGCCCTGGCTGGTAGCGGACTTTTGCCTTGTAAAGTCATCTTTTGACAGCTCCTCAAGATCCTCAGGCATATAGTCTGACGGGTAGGCAGCGTACAGATCTTCAAGTGTATAAATGACGTAGACATAGTCTCCGATCTGATGGTAGATCATGCAGTACAGGCTGTCCGCTTCGCCGGTCATGAAGATTTCGCCTGCCGAATTTTTTATATCAAGATATGCATCCCCCATATAATCGGCAGGGCAGGTCACCTTCCCCAGGCTTTCTTTGTCGATCTTCTCCAACGTAGCCTTTGCGGCAAACTGTTCCCTCACAAAGATCTCGTTTTCAAACCGTTCCAGAAAACTCGGGAACAGCGTGCCGAGGAACAAAGCTCCGATCCCCGCCACCACCACGACAATTCCGATGGAGATCTGCGTACTTGTGTTCGAACTGCTGATGATGCGTATCACAAAGAACAGAAGCAAAACAGCCAGGCAGAGGAAGAAAACAATGAGCGCGATCCAGGTCAGGATCACTTCCCGGGTGTAGGATGACGAAAGAACCGGGGCATCCATCGCCTTAAATTCCGTTCCTTCCAGACGATAGACATCCGATTCCGAAGTGATGACCACGCCGCCTTCCGAGCCCGAGATCATGGGCGCGATCGGCCTGTCGTCAAATTCAGCATCCTCGCTCAGGCGCTCAAAAGAGCCGCCCTCCCGGTCAAACACGATCACATCCCGCAGGCCTACATCCGTACAGCACAGGCACCCGTCCTTCAATCCCACATCCTGCGGGTTGCTGCCGGGTACCCGGCTGCTGTCATAAAGAACCTCGTTTTTCTGTTCCTTTGTATGCCTGATGATCTTTCCGTCATATGTGGAATAATAGAAATTTTCGCTTTCTGCGTCATACACCGCCGACATAATATATTTTTCAAGGCCGGTTTCGTCGAACGCCTTTACAATATGCCCATCCTGATCGAAAACCCGAAAGTCCTGCTTTTCCTGGATGAAGATCCATACACCGTCATCTGTTCCCCTGAGGGCAACAATACTCTGACGCATTGCGTCCTTTTCCCTGATCCTGGTGGTAACGGTTTTCTTCTCCCCATCGGGCGTCAGGGATATGACCTGCTCATCTTCTATGCGAACGCCCTCGGAATAATGGACGAGATGGACGTAGATCTTCCCGTCCCCGCCGTATGCGATGTGCGTAGCACCGGTGAAACCATAATCCGCCCCGTTAAATCTCTGCACAAGCATCCCGTCTGCTGATATCTTTAAGATATCTTCTCCGGAAGATGCGATCACATATGTGTTTCCTTCCCGGTCCATATTCGCAGATGACACATTTTCTATGACATAAGGCGCAAAGGGATTCACAAATCTCCATTTTACATATTTGACCAGCCAAAACGCCGAGCAGATCAGCAGAAGAATGCAGATCAGCATGATCAGCGTCCGTCTTCCTTTGTTCTTTATTATCTTTGCCATCTGTTCAATGTTCCTTTTCCGTTAATATCATCTTCGAAGTAAGCGAAAACTCCGGAGCCATATGCTCCTTGTATTTTCTCAGGTTTTCAACGCCCATATCTTCGGTGTAATTGATCGTATCCACATCCTGCATATACCTGTCAAAGGTCTCCCGGAGCAGAAACTCATTCAGACCCTTGATTCGGTTGTATGCATTCTTGTACTGGTAGATCCCCAGGCCTCTTTTCACGCTGACAATGGAAAAGCCCACCGCCCTGCCGTCAATGCGGACAAGAAACCCGTGAACTTTCAGTCTGTCGAAGCACTCTGTCAGATTTTCAATTACTTTCGCAAGGCAGCCGTAATGGCACTGGTCACAGGAGAGGCCGTCGCACCATACTTCTTCCATCATACAGCGTATCTCTTCCTTCATGGAAGGCACGATATCAAAAACCTCATAGTTGTTTTTCCGCAGAAAATAGCGATAGCGGTATCTGTCATCCTTCGCATTCATTCCTGCCAGAAACTGGGCCGGCGTAAACGTATAGTCCATATAATTCCTGTTGTCTTCCACCTCAAAGTCAACTCCGCTCTCCTCATAAAACGGATACATCCACGGTGAGACGTCCAGGATCGTAAGCTTTTCCCCGAAACAGCAAAAATCATCCTTCAGGACGGCCATCGCCTCCCTGATGCGCGGTATGGTATATTCTCCTATAAAAGGGATCCCCGTAAGACAGCCATCTTCCCTCACATAGTTTACAGCGATGATCATATCCTTCGCTTCCTTAAAAAATGTGGGAAAAGTATCGCCCCAACTGTACATATTGCAGAAGCAGGTGGACGATGACCAATGATCGTTCATCCTGTCATAATAAGAATCAAAAAGAGCCTCATCCGATATCGAAACCCTTCTGTAGCCCCGTTCACTCATCTTCCTCAGGAGCTCCCGGGGTATGTCGAAGTATTTTTTTTCGTCGAGCCTCATACTATACTCTACTCCTCAAAACACAGACGCCGGCTCAGCCGGCGGCATTGACTCAGACGCGTTGCACTAATCAAATTATATGTAAATATAATAATGAAAACAAGGGATTTTTGAAAGCTGTCCAACACCTTTTCTGTTTATGATTCAAGTCCCATTCTGTCAAACATCTCTCGATAGCAGTCGTTCTTCCGCGTGATCCTCTCTTCCTTCTTCGTTCCATATAAAAATCCTCCTGGATTGATATTAATACTGACATCAATCCAGGAGGATTACATCCTTCTTCAGATTTACACAAAATTATTTACAGTCTCGACAGCACCGCCCCCTTCATTTTCTTTACTTGATCTCGACTTTGACTTTCACAACCTTTGATCCGGACTTAAGGGTAATGACCGCTTTCCCTTTCTTCTTCCCGGTAACCAGCCCTTTTTTCGATACGGCTGCCACCTTCTTCGCAGATGATCTGTAAGTGATCTTCTTCGCGCTGATCGGCGTCAGGACCGCTGCCAGATCGAATGTCTTCCCTGCGTTCAGGGTCAGTTTCTTTGAAGCCACCCTGATCTTTTTCGTCTTGACAGTTCCTTTCTGCACCTTGACCTTAAAAGTTTTGCTCAATCCGCTTGCCAGCGTGACAGTCACTTTCGTTTTGCCGGTCTTTTTGCCGGCTTTCAGGCTGATCTTATTTCCACTGAAGGATGCCGTCACAATCTTCTTATTCTTTGAGACAACGGAAACGATCGAGTCACCATCTGCCATCGTCACAATAACACCCTTGAATCTCTGCTTTACCTTCAACGGCAGGGTTCCCTTAAAGTTCAGTGACAGGATTGGCTTGAACGATTCCCTGGCGGGACTTCCCGAAGACGGCGCGGTGTCTCCATCGGTTTTGCCGCCGGGCTGGTTCGATTCTCCGGACTGTTGTCCTGAAGGCTGCAGTTTTTCTATTATTTCTCCTTCAGAAACCTTTTTCCCGCAGGCAAGACAGTACGTATCGCCTGTATAGCCCTCAGCAGAATCCGTCGCCTCCACATAGTCCCGAAGCTCCAGGTTATTCTCCGGATCCTCATGATTATCCGGATCCAGCGGATAGACGATTGTCTTC
>CACZQU010000363.1 GCA_902783305.1 uncultured Lachnospiraceae bacterium
AAGCAGAACATCATCATTTCCTTCGGGCGGGAGAACGCCGTAAGGTACGCCTGTTCCAGATAATGCTCCGTAATGTGGGTGTCAAAAGTATCGAACCATCCGCCGCCGTTGTGGCCGGGCCACATATTCTCAAAATAAGTCATCAGCGAAAAACTCAGATACCGCGGCAGATGCTGGTCTGTCGTAACCGGATCCCGGGTCTCGGTTCCGGTATAGACCATATCAAACATCTTTCGCTGCTCCGCCGGATTATACCCGGTCTCCTGATAGCTTTCCGCCCAGTTCGGATACTTGATGGTGATACGGCAGGCAGGATTGGCTTTTCTGGCCGGACCGATGATATCCTCTTCGCTGACACGCTTCAGGAGATCGAGGCGATAGCTCTGCCAGCTTCCGTCCTGTATGCCGTTCTTCTGATTATAGAGGATCTTCTCGCGGGTGCAGTCCGCACAGGTACAGTTGGTAAAAAAGAAGTCGTCAATAATGAACTCGTCAAAATGTTCTCCGATGAAGGCCGAAACCTCTTTCAATGCGCTCCGCATTTTGGGATCATTATAGCAGAAGGTATCAAAAAGCCTCTGCTTCGGTTCGTCTCCCTCCGGCGTTGATATGACTGTGGTCAGTCCCCCGGCCACCTGGACGCCATGAGCGTGAAAAACCTCCCGGCACATTTCCACCTGCTCGTGTGAAGCAAGAAGGCCGCGCCATGGTTCCAGATAGACCTTGTCGATCCGCATATAACGTTCCATAAATGCAAGCTGTTTCTCCAATTCCTCCCGGGTAACCCGCGCAGCAGCCTGGGCAACAAAATAAGTCGTCAACGTAAAATTCCGGTAATTTCCCATAGCAGCGTCCCTCCACTTTGTCAATAGATCACAGTAAACTTTTGATTGTTCCAGGAGTTCCGGGTAAACCCGGCGTATTGGCTCGCTGTCAGAACCCCATCCTATGCCTCTAATCAGATTCCAAATTCATCCTTTAATGCTATGCCACTAATCAGATTCCAAACTCATCCATTAACGCTATGCCACTAATCAGATCCCAAATTCATTCATTAACGCTTGTGTCATGATATCGGCCGGCGCTTCCATTCCGGTCCACATTTTAAAATTCAATACAGCCTGATTCACAAGCATTCCAAGTCCGTTTATCGTTTTCAGCCCTCTCGCCCTCGCTTCCTGGAGGAACAATGTATCCGGTTTGTTGAAGACAACGTCGCACGCGACCATCCGGGGTGTCAGACTGCTATAATCGATCAACGGCTTTCCATTTACATCCGGAAAAAGGCCTATATTCGTGCACTGCACAATAATATCCGTCTCCTCCGGAATGGAAACTCCTTCGATCCACGGAATATATGTACTGGCTGCTTTGGTTTTTTCCTTGACCGCTTCAGCCAGTTCCATACCGCGCTCTTTGCTCCGGTTAATAATAGTGATATGGGATGCTCCGGCCAAAGCAAGTTCCACGCTGACCGCACGAGCGGCTCCACCAGCTCCCAGAAGAGTAACCGTTTTCCCTGCCGGATTCACATCATTCTGGAGAAGGGAAGTCAGGAATCCTTTTCCATCCGTATTCTCACCGATCAGTCTTCCGCCCTGATTCACCACGGTATTGACTGCGCCGATTATTTCAGCTGCTTCCGTGAGTTCATCCAGATACTGAATCACTGCCACCTTGTGTGGGATCGTAAGGTTAAAGCCTTTGAATCCCATGGCCCGGGCTCCTGCGACCGCCGCCGCAAGACCATCTTTTTGCACTCGGATGGTGAGGTAACGATAATTCAGGCCAAGCGCAGAATATCCCGCTTCTTCAATCACACCTGTTGGATTTTCATCAACCGGATCGCCAAAACATGCTGTCAGTTCTGCACGGTAGTTTTTTTCTTCATTCATGGCAAGCTCCTTTCCTTCTGCGCCTGTATGGGCTTCCTCGTTTGCTCCAATATCAGTATACCATAAGAGGCCTTACTCATACAGTCAATTATTCGCGCCGGCTACCCGGGTCAGTGAGAACCACCCCTCTGTCTGCAGATAATAAGCCGGGAGAACCACTCCCGTCACATGTGCTAATTCTCTCATAATTGAGCCAGATGACCACTCCCG
>CACZQU010000364.1 GCA_902783305.1 uncultured Lachnospiraceae bacterium
AGCCATTCTACGATGCCGTCGGTCGCCCGCTTTCCGCTCATGGCAACGATACCGTAGCATTCCAGTGCAGCGTATCCGACCACTTTCATCATGACGTCTTCGGAAATGAAGATGGTGCCGTTGTCATTCTTGATCTTGCATTCCATTGCCTGTTAACCCTCCTTGGTCACGACTGCAACTGACTACAGTCCCGGTTCTTCATAAGAGAACCATTTTATTATACCTTACCCTACTCGCTTTATCAAGTTCTTTTTCTTTTCCCCTTGACAAATCCATTCTCTTTCCTGCATAATATTTTATCGCGATGAAGGATTCAGTAGGCTGTTTCCCCGAAATCAGAGAGCACCCGGCTGGTGAGAGGGTGCCACAGGTCTCAGCTGAAGTTACACTCCGGAGCTGTTCGTTCGAACGGGAAGACTTTTCCCTCAGGGCGGGCCCGGTTCGCCGGTTACAGCGTTCAGAGGGTCGGTTTTCCGGCCGAATGGAAGTGGTACCGCGGTCTCTTCGCCTTCCGAAGAGGCTGCTTTATTTTTCCCTTGTAAGGGAAAGGGACCATGTTCCTTTGCCGAATGATTTCATAAAGAGTTCATGGCTTAAAGAAAGGAGAATGATATGCAACCTGAACTGCTTCATTTCGCCCACCGTTTCGACGCTGTATCTGGCAGTGCGATTCGGGAAATCTTCAAGGTCATTGCACAACCCGGCATGATTTCCTTTGCCGGTGGCAACCCTTCACTGGCAGCCCTTCCGGATCAGCAGGTTTCTGATCTGGCTGTCAAGGTTCTCGCTGAAAACGGTAAAGCCATCCTTCAGTATGGTGCTACTGAGGGGTACCCTGCATTTGTCGAGAGTCTCCATTCCTATGCATCTGACATGCTCGGCGGTCCAGTTCCCGCAGTTCTTCCCGTAACAGGTTCCACTCAGGCGATGGACCTTTTATGCAAAGCTTTCATCGATCCCGGGGATGTCATCTTGGTGGAGAATCCCTCTTTCCTTGGCAATTTGCAGTGCATGAAGCTTTATCAGGCCAACATTATCCCCGTCGAATCTGATGATGAGGGCCTTCTCATCAGTGATCTGGAACAAAAGGTTTTAGAACACCATCCGAAAATGCTTTATACCATTCCCACCTTCCAGAATCCAACCGGCCGCACGCTTTCACTGCTGCGGCGAAAGGAGATCGCTGCTCTTGCAGCCAGGTATCATTTCATTGTCGCAGAAGATGATCCCTATCGGGATCTGCGATATTGGGGTGAATCGCTTCCAACCATCAAATCCTTCGATCAGGAGGGATGGGTCGTCTTTCTTGGTTCCTTCTCCAAGATCATTTCCCCTGGCATGCGCGTAGGTTTTATCGCAGGGGATCCGACCATCATCCGCAAATGTACTGTCGGCAAACAGTCCACGGATCTGCACACTGCCAATCTCACACAGGCTATTGTGGATCAGTTCCTGCGGCAGAATCTTTTGCCGGATCATATCCGGCAAATCTGTGATGATTACCGTTCCAAACTCAGTGCGATGATGGGGCATCTGGAATCCTTCCCTGCCGGTGTTCGGTTTACTCGTCCGGAAGGCGGTCTATTTATCTGGGTAGAGCTTCCGGAAGAGCTGGATGCTCTCAAACTCCTTCAGCAGGCCATAGCTGGCAAGGTCGCTTATGTTCCCGGCACTCACTTCTTTGTTAACGGCGGTCATAGCAACACGCTCCGTTTGAATTTTTCAAACAGCACCTTAGAGCAGATCGATACAGGTATGGCAATTCTCCGTGAGCTCGTTGCTGCAGCGCTGTAAACATTCTGGTATCATAAACACATAATCCTGACTCGACTCCGGCATGTACGGACACAGGTCTCCCATATGAAATCAAAAAGGAGTATGACCATGGAACACGTATTGGATATCTTAAAAGAACGCGGGTTTATCGCCCAGATCACTTTCGAAGACGAACTATACGAACAATTGAAAAATCCAACTACTTTTTATGTTGGCTTTGATCCGACGGCTGACAGCCTGCACATCGGTCATTATATTCCGATTATGGCCATGGCTCATATGCAGCGCGCAGGCCATAAGCCCATTGCGCTCATGGGGGGCGGCACCGCCATGATTGGCGATCCCTCCGGAAAGATCGACATGCGCAAAATGATGACCACCGAGACCATCGATCATAACGTTGAATGTATTCAGAAGCAAATGTCACGCTTCTTGGATTTCAGTGAAGGCCAGGCGATTATTGTCAACAACGGTGACTGGCTTCGCCATCTGAATTTCATTGAATTTATGCGGGATATCGGATCCATGTTCTCTGTCAACAAAATGCTTACTGCTGAGTGTTACAAAGCACGCATGGCTACTGAAAATGGTCTCAGTTTTTTGGAATTCACCTATATGCTCATGCAGTCCTATGACTTCCTGGAGCTTTTCCATCGTTATGGCTGCCGTCTGGAAATGGGTGGCAATGATCAGTGGAGCAATATGTTGGGCGGAGCGGATCTCGTCCGTCGTAAAGATAATGAAAAAGCTTTTGCCTGCACATTCCAGCTTCTTTTGACTCACGACGGCCGCAAAATGGGAAAAACTGAAGCCGGCGCCCTATGGCTGGATCCAAAGAAAACAACTCCTTATCAGTTCTATCAGTACTGGCGAAATGTGGATGACCAGGATGTCCAGAAGTGTCTGTCACTCCTGACATTCCTGCCTATGGATGAAGTTCGTCGTCTCGGCGCGCTTCAGGGGGCAGAGATCAATGAGGCCAAGAAAATACTTGCCTATGAGGTTACGAAGCTCGTTCATGGTGAGGACGAAGCTCGGAAAGCAGCAGAAGCGGCTCAGTCCCTTTTCGGTGGCAGTGCTTCTTCAGAAAATATCCCCACCTTGACCCTTACAGCAGAGGAACTGACCCAGGATGCTCGCATCTCGACTTGTCTTGTTCGTGCCGGCCTTTGCAAGAGCCAGTCTGATGCCCGTAAGCAGATCGAACAAAACGCCGTCTACCTTGCCGATGAGAAGGTCACAGATGTGTTGGCTACTGTCGCAGCGTCCCAGCTTGCCGGTGACGGCTTGATTCTCAGGAAAGGCAAAAAAGGCTTCGTCCGCCTGGTGCTGGCATCACTGCTTCACCTGCCAATGCCTACCTGACTCTCGCAGCCTCTTCCTCTGATGAAATTACAATTCAAAAAAGCCGTTTCATCGGCTATGCGTCTCCTTGCGCTTCGGAGGAGGAAGCCCTAACCTTTCTGCAATCGGTCAGGGATCGCCATCGGGATGCTCGTCATGCCTGTTATGGCTATATCATAGGTCAGAATGAAGGCATCATGCGATACAGTGATGACGGGGAACCCGGAGGTACAGCCGG
>CACZQU010000365.1 GCA_902783305.1 uncultured Lachnospiraceae bacterium
ATTCCCTGTACAATTTTATACCCCATAGAAGATCCAGTGTCAGGTGATTTACTTCCTTGCATTCCCCGTATATTCGGGCAGTGACCTCCCCATTCTGTCAAGCGATTTCAAATCAATTCCGCAAGACTTTTTTAGAACTTCCTTGTATATATCTGTCAATTCATCATTCTGATTGTTCTACTCACACATCTCCATCTCTGAATCAAGATGGTAAACGATAGAATTAGTGATTGGCGACGAACAGATCCATACATTTGAATGCTGGAATTCGCAAAAAGGGTAAACTAAATAAACCGTCATTTGTTATTATTTTAACGAACAACTAAAAACGGCATTCATTAACCCCTTATCCTGCTACGCGACGAACCTCCCGTGTCCACCTGAGTATCCGGTCATCCTTGTCATCAGTGCCGGCCTCTAACTTCCTTCGTCCTGTCTGTCGTAACCAGGGCGCCGACTAAGCTTTCTTCCAGGGTCGTACCCTATGGGCTTCATATCTGTCGGCTGCCAGCTCGTTTCCTCGTTGCTTTATGTGGATCCCGGCAGGACCGGGCTGAAATTCACAGGCCACATTTCTCTGAGGCACTGACCGGATTGATTTCCCGGACAGCGGACGTTCCCCTTCAGATTCCAGTGACCCGCTACAGTCCTTCCACTCGGACGAGTGGCTGGTTACCCGGATACCGGTTCCATGGTATCCGTTCCGGCGCAGCCGGGATCGATATTGAAGTAGTGTCCTGATCTGTTTCAATACCCATCCCGACAGCGTCTGGTCTATTGGTTGGTTTATCTTAATATATAAGACAGAAAACTATGTCTTTTCAGCTACCTGCAGCATCAGGAACAGTTTCTTTTACCGACCCTCGTTCCGCCGATGCCACAAGGCCTTTCATCGCTCTGCAAATCTTCCGGATCATTTCTATACCCTCTCCTGTGATTTCTTCACCCTTCATCCCATAGAGAACGAGGTCAAGCTGATTTGTTAGTTTTTCTGCTTCTGTCACCGCCGAACTAACCTTTGTATTATCCATCCGCCTGATATCCCCGAGCATCTTTTTCTCATCAAAGTCCTCATCATGGGTAACCATGGCATAGAAGATCCGAAGCAGTTTATTACACATGGCAATATTTGCCCTGATTGGTTTTAACGGATTATCCGTCCGTTTCATGAAGTGATCCTTAAGCGGCTTAAATGCAGGTGTGTTCTCCAGCAAAGCCGTCAGTACCCGGTAGAGTGCTGTCCGAAGCTCCGGGCATCCCCGCTTGCTGATATGCGGCTCTCCTTTATGTTTCCCGGAACTTCGGATAATGATGTTCAAACCCGCAAGCTTGATCAGCTGTTTGGCATTACTGAATCTTTTCTTCAGATCCCCGACAATTGCAAAGAAACCGGCTACAGTCCTGTAGGAAATCCCTTTAATCCCGAGCAGATGCTGTGCACCCGGGATCAGCACGACGGTCTTCCTGACCTGTTCCTCTGCGCCGTCCTCCATCATGATGGCAAGCTCCAGTTTCATGATGATGCAGCTAAGCTCATATCTGGCTGTTTCCGCGCCGTCTAAAATGGCATACCCTTTGCTGTCGAGTACTGCATGTATGATCTTTTCCGCCCTGCTTTCTGTGCCGCGCAGACCATTTTCTTTCCATATGCCCAGGATCCCTTTAACACCCAGATCAAGGATGTCCTCCGGCAAGGCTGCTTTCTTCAATACGGCAAGGGAAAGGGCGCTCGTGATGCCTTTATCCTTGCCAAAGCAGGATTCATATCCAGGCAGATGCTTATCAAGGTAGCCATGCAGTTCATTCGTATACCTTGTCGTGTCCTCTGTGCATCTCTCCAGAAGGCGGTATGCTTTCCTGATCTCGCCGTATACACCTTCTGGACGGTAGTATGGGGTCCAGTCACCCAGGGCCATCAGGATTCCTATCCCTTCCGGATCCTTGTCGTCATCTTTCCGCTGGCTCCCGTCAACGACTTCCTCTATGTTCTTCGTGTGGTTCTGGTTCACCATTACCACGTTGAACCCCATACTTTCCAGCTTGATGGCGAGATTCATCCAGTAATGCCCGGTCGGTTCCATCCCAAATAAAGCTTCATCATACCCTATGGACTCACGCATCGTCTTCGTGCAGTCAAGCAGTTCCTCAAACCCTTTGATGCTATTACTGAAACGATAGGTCTTTTTGTTATAGACAGTCCGGGTGTAATCCATGTATTTCACATGAATATCCAGCTTTCCGACATCAATCGCCACAAATAGTTTGTTTTTTCCTTGCTCTACCTTCTGCTCCGTTGTATAATGCATACTCATAGGATACCTCTTTCTATATCGGATCTGTTTCGTGGTGGTTACAGTTCTGATTATACAAGGAGGTTCCTTTTTTGTCTCTCACAAAATCGCGGTACTGCTGTCCGTATCCGGCGGCCTGATGTCTGCCGCGAGTCTTCCGGGATCATAATCAACCTTCTGGGTGGCAAGGGAGTAAAATACCCGGATCAGCTTGCAGCTGATCACGATGATCGACTGCTTCTTCTTTAATGGGTTTTCCTTTCTCGTCGTGTAGTGCAGGTGGAGCGCCTTGAATTCCGGATTGTTCGCCACCAGCATCAGCGATGCATCAAACAGCAGGTGCCTCAGCCTCTTGCGCCCCCTGTGGCTGATTCTTGTCTGCCCCTGGTGTTTCCCGGAGCTGCACTCTACCAGTGAGAGTCCTGCCAGCTTCTGGATCTGCCTCGGGCTTCTGAATCTGCTCAGTTCCCCTGTTTCCCCGAGAAAACCGATTACGGTTCCCATCCCGACGCCAGGGATGCTCAGCATGTGTTTTGCTTCAGGCAGCTTTTCACAAAGCTCTTCAAGTTTCGCTGTTACCTGTTCAAGCTGCTCCTGTTTTCTGCCAAGGTCTTCAATCAGCACCTGGATGTAGAGACGCTCTGTCTCCCGGCCCTGGATGGTACCTACGCTGTCCTTCGCAGCCTCAAAAAGGGCGATGGCCTTCTTCATCCCGACCCCGCGGACTTTGCTGGCTCTCCAGATCCGGTTGATCCCTTCTGTTCCCAGTTTTACAATCTCATCCGGGAACGGAGCCGCCTTCAGGATGAGCAGCCCGCTCTTTGCCGTGAAGACCCTGTATACGGACATGTATTCCGGAAAATGTATCGACAGCCATCTGTGCAGGCTGTTCTTGTCTGCCACTATAGCCTTGATAATCTCA
>CACZQU010000366.1 GCA_902783305.1 uncultured Lachnospiraceae bacterium
ACTGCTACGCAGCTGTTTGTTGTTCCTAAGTCAATACCGATTATTTTTCCCATAATCATTCCTCCTGAGAATTCGTAATTCTTTTCAATAATTCAGATATGAATCCATCGCGGCGTTCAGTTTGCCACCTTCACCATGCTGTGTCTTATGACATTTCCCTTGTAGGTATACCCCTTCTGGAACTCCTCGGCAACAATGTTTTCTCCCAGCTCCTCATCATCCACATGCATCACTGCATTGTGCAGATTGGGATCAAACTCCTTGCCCGCCGCGTCAATTGCCTCTACTCCGGCTTCCTCCAAAGCTGTCATGAGCTGTCTGTAAATCATTCTCATGCCCTCAGCGAAGGGGTCTTCATTGCCCTGGGCCTGACCAAGGCCTCTCTCAAAGCTGTCAACCACAGGAAGGATCTTCCGGACAATGTCCTCAGCGCCCATGGCATACATGCTGCTCTTTTCCTTCTCTGTACGTTTGCGGAAATTATCGAACTCGGCCATGCTGCGCAGCAGCCGGTCGTTCAGTTCTTTGATCTGTTCGAGAAGCTTCTCTTTTTCTTTTTCTTTCTTTCTGAAACCAAAAAGACTTTTCTTCTGACCGTTCTCTTCTTCCCCGGTCTCCTCAGCAGCTGATCCGTCTTCTTCCTGGTTTTTTTCTGTCCCGTCTTCGGCTTCCCCGCAGCACTCTTCGCTGCCTTCAGACTCTTCGTCCTGATCACAGGAGCTCTCTGTCTCACAGCTGCCGCCGTCGTCTTCTGTCATGCCGCAGGAATCATCCGGCTCTCCGGCGTCCTCTTCCGGATCCGGTCCGGCGCCTTCAGTCTCTTCAGAATCAGTTGTCTCACCAGGCTGATCCGGCTCATCCGCTTCCCGTCTCTCACAAGACGAAGGATCCTTCTCCTCGTCCGCGAACTCGACAGGAATCTCTACACCCTCCTCTTCGTCGGGAATCACCTTTTCTTCATTGATCATGGGGCATCTCCCCCTTTCTATGTTGTACTCGTTTCAGACTCTGTCTTCCTCTCCTCGATATCATCAGATCTCAATCCGGCTTAAGCCCGCCTGCATGCCTTTCCCTTAAGCTGTGCTTCCCGGCTTCCGGCTCTAGGTCTTTCCATGAACCAGTTCATCCAGCTGATGCTTCAGCTTCTTCAGACTGTCCACAACATTCTCATAGTCCATACGCCTGGGGCCGATTACACCGATCGTGCCTCTCATCCCTTCTCCAAGCTCATATGTCGCCGTCACGACACTACAGTCCTTCATCGTCTGAACCGGTACTTCATCGCCAATATACACCTGAATCCCCGTACGGTTCTCCGGGGATACCTCCTGTCTGACCAGATCAATCAGGTCACTTTTTTCCTCAAAAGCGGAAATCAGCTCGCTGGCCCGGGTTCTGTCCGACAGCTCCGGATATTTGAAGAAATTCGTCGCGCCGGAAGTATACACACTCATCTCCTCTTCGTCCACATGGATTGTCGCTGCAACCGCGTCAAGCACCGAGGCAACTACTTTGCTGTGTACTCCCGCCTGTTCCTTGAGTCTGGCAATCATTCCCAGGTTGATATCCTGAATCGCGACACCGGTAAGATTGGTGTTCAGAAGAAGATTAAGCTTCAGAATCGTCTGATCATCCATCGCTTCGGGAAGATCAATCAGCTGATTCCGGACGACATTATTGTCACATACCACGATGGCAATCAGAGAAAGCTCGCTGACGCGGGACAGCTGAACGAATTTCAGTATGCTTCCGGAAAATCTCGGTACGGTCACCATTGCGGCATAATTGGTATCGGAAGCCAGAACCTTGGCCATTTTTTTCAGAACCCGCTCCATCTGGTCTGTCTTTTTTACCATCATCTCGCGGATTTCGGCGATCGCAGACTCCTTCTCCTTCGTCAGCTCGTCAACGTAAAGGCGGTATCCTTTATCCGAAGGGATTCTCCCCGCCGAAGTATGAGGCTGAATAATATATCCCATCTCTGTCAGATCAGACATTTCATTACGGATCGTAGCGGAGCTGACATTCAGATCCGGATATTTGGAAATCGTCCGTGACCCAACCGGTTCTCCGGTGTCAAGATAGGTCTTGATGATGGCTTTGAGTATTTTCTTTTTTCTTTCATCTAACGCCTCTGCCATGCCGCCCGCTCCTTTCCTCTGATATTCGTCGGGTCAGCCGGTAAAACCGGATCCCGTTGTTAGCACTCGTGTTTGTGGAGTGCTAACATTTTCTGTTGATAAGATAACACCGTCAAAACTGTTTGTCAATACCTTTTTTTACATTTCCCTCCGGTTGACCCTTATCCAGGATTATGCTACGCTACGATGGACATACGGTAACGGTGCTGTCAGGCTGGACAGTCAGGCCTCGGACGTGGAATAAACGCCCATTCCAGGGATGTACTGTGCCCGCCCTGATTTTTCACGCTGCGCACCAGAAAGCGCAAGGCTGCAGCTCAGACTCTATTCTTTTTCACAGGAGTACGCTATGGACTTTAAACTGCATTCGGAATACTCTCCCACCGGTGACCAGCCGGAGGCTGTCCGGAAGCTGGCGGAGGGCTTCAAATCGGGAAATCAGTTCGAAACTCTTCTTGGCGTGACAGGTTCCGGCAAAACCTTTACGATGGCCAATATCATTCAGGAACTGAATAAACCCACTCTTGTTCTGGCTCACAATAAGACACTTGCAGCCCAGCTTTACGGGGAATTCAAGGAATTTTTTCCCGAAAACGCTGTTGAATACTTTGTCTCCTATTATGATTATTATCAGCCGGAAGCCTATGTGCCCTCCACGGATACCTATATCGCCAAGGATTCTGCCATCAATGACGAAATCGACAAGCTTCGGTTGTCTGCTACCGCATCCCTTTCCGAGAGAAAGGATGTCATCATCGTCTCCTCGGTCTCCTGCATCTACGGACTGGGATCCCCGAAGGATTTCCAGGATATGATGATTTCCCTGCGCCCTGGACAGCTGCGGGACAGGGACGAGGTGATCCGTCAGCTGGTGGATATTCAGTATACCAGGGGGGAAGCGGATTTCCGGAGAGGCACATTCCGTGTCAGAGGAGATACGCTGGAAATCTTCCCCGCCAACTATACCGACCAGGCTGTCCGTGTGGAGTTTTTCGGGGATGAAATTGACCGTATTACCGAGATCGATGTGCTCACGGGACATGTCAGATGCGAAGTCACCCACGCCGCCATCTTCCCCGCCTCTCACTATGTTGTTCCCATCGAAGCAATCCTGCGGGCAGCAGAAGATATCGAAGCAGAGCTGGCCGACAGAGTCGCCTTTTTCAAAAGTGAGGACAAGCTGATCGAAGCACAGCGGATCGCCGAGAGGACTAACTATGATGTGGAGATGATGAAAGAGACCGGGTTCTGCTCCGGAATCGAAAACTATTCCCGCCATCTGTCCGGTCTGAAAGCCGGGGAGCCTCCTTACACCCTGCTGGATTACTTTAATGGAGAGTTTCTGCTGATCATCGATGAATCCCACATGACCGTGCCTCAGATCGGAGCAATGTATGCCGGTGACCAGAACCGGAAACAGACCCTGGTCGATTACGGGTTCCGGCTGCCCTCCGCCAAAGACAACCGCCCGCTGAACTTTACGGAGTTTGAAGATCGTCTCGACCAGGTACTCTTTGTCTCTGCGACACCAGGCGAATATGAAAAGGGTCATGAACTGCTTCGGGCAGAACAGATCATCCGGCCCACCGGTTTGCTGGATCCGGAGGTTGATGTGCGCCCTGTCGAAGGTCAGGTAGATGACCTGGTGAACGAAATTCATAAAGAAACGGAGAAAAAAAACAAGGTCCTCGTCACCACCCTGACAAAAAGGATGGCGGAGGACCTGACCGATTATCTGAAGGAAGCGGGA
Source organism: uncultured Lachnospiraceae bacterium (assembly GCA_902783305.1). Taxonomy (GTDB): domain Bacteria; phylum Bacillota; class Clostridia; order Lachnospirales; family Lachnospiraceae; genus Blautia_A. The sequence goes on from CACZQU010000366.1 coordinate 3,892, forward strand.
ATCCGTGTCCGTTATCTCCACTCCGATATCGATACTCTGGAACGCGCCCAGATCATCCGGGACATGCGCCTGGATGTTTTTGATGTACTTGTAGGAATCAATCTGCTCAGAGAAGGTCTCGATATCCCGGAAATCTCCCTCGTAGCCATTCTGGACGCAGACAAAGAAGGCTTCCTTCGATCGGAAACCTCCCTGATCCAGACCATCGGACGGGCTGCCCGGAACAGCGAGGGACATGTCATCATGTACGCTGATTCGGTTACCGATTCCATGCAGCGGGCCATCGATGAGACCAACCGGCGCCGGACGCTTCAGGCTGCCTACAACAAAGAACATCACATCACCCCGACCACCATCCGCAAGGCGGTCAGAGATCTGATCGCCGTGTCAAAGGCTGTCGCCCGGACGGAAGACAAGCTGATGAAGGATCCGGAATCCATGTCGAAAAAGGAGCTTTCCGAACTGATTACTCAGGTGGAAAAACAGATGAAGGCTGCTGCCGCAGATCTCAATTTCGAGCAGGCTGCCGAACTCAGAGACAAAATGATCGATCTGAAAAAAAGTCTGGCGGAGCTCGGGTAATCCAGATTCATCGCAATCCTGCTTTCCGCGGCGGGATGAGGATATGCAGACTGGTTCGAAATCGTTACTGTTCAGGCGTAACCTTAAAACACCCGGAAATCCTCCGTCACGTCAACGGAACGGAACTTCCTGGCATAGTGGGCAATAATCGAGCTGAAAACAAAGCCGATACTCATCCCGACAAGCGTCAGTGCCCATTCCCTGCAATTGACCATAAACATCTGCATGTTTCCCGTGTACAGACCAATACAGGAATAATAAAAAGCGCCGCCGGGGATCATCGGCAGAACCGATGGATAAATAAAATACGTCGACGGATCTTTTCTCCGGACAGCAAGAAACTCCGCATAGAAAGAGACAATCAACGCTGCCAGACCCGTATAAACCAGGGGGTTGGACGTAAATGCCGTAAGGATAATCAGCATAATCCGGGAAAGTGCTCCTCCTATCCCGGCAAAAACCAGGTCATGATGAGGGATCCGGAAAGTGATTCCGGTAAAAACCGAGATCAGAAAGGCCAGGATGATCAGCAGACCAGGATGGGAAGGGCCGCTCCCAACTCCTTCAATAACCTCCTGCGGCAAACCCCAGAACCATAATGTCAC
>CACZQU010000367.1 GCA_902783305.1 uncultured Lachnospiraceae bacterium
AGGAATCCATCAAAAGCTTTGCGAGAAGCTGCTTTCAGTATGGACTTGATACAAAACAGGACGTATGGTTCGGGGCGAAGGATACCATTTCCAAGACTTATGATGCCAGATTCCGGGCTGTTTTTGACATGGTCTTTGAGGAGGAATACAAAGAACGTTTCGATGCGGAAGGCCTGGTTTATTTTTTCAGCCTGATTGACGATATTGTGGCGAGAGTCATGAAGTCCGGGGGAGGGTTTATCTGGGCATGCAAAAATTATGATGGTGACGTGATGAGCGATATGGTGTCTTCTGCATTCGGCTCCCTGGCGATGATGACCTCAGTTCTTGTTTCCCCGGATGGCTGCTTCGAATATGAGGCGGCTCACGGAACCGTTCAGAAGCACTATTACAAGCACCTGAGGGGAGAGGAAACCTCCACGAATTCCGTTGCGACGATTTTTGCCTGGACTGGCGCATTGCGTAAGAGAGGAGAACTGGATCATCTTCCGGAGCTTTGCTCTTTTGCTGACCGGCTCGAGACGGCTGTTCTGGACACGATTGCGGAAGGAAAGATGACAAAGGACCTGGCACTTATTACCACTCTTCCGGATCCGGTGGCGTTAAGCAGCCGTGATTTTATCCTCGCTGTCCGCCGGAAACTGGAGGAAGCGGGAAACTGACGGGGGGTCGGAAGGATGATATTGGCATGCCAGAACATTTCCAAATCCTTTGGAGACCGGGAGCTGATCCGGAATGCTTCTTTTCACATCGAAGACAGGGAAAAGGCTGCTCTCATCGGCAGCAATGGCGAGGGAAAGACGACCCTGCTGCGGATGATCATGCACGAAATCCCCTGCGATGAAGGTACGGTGGTCCTGGCAAAGGACCGTGAAGCCGGCTATCTCGCCCAGTACCAGGATCTGACCGGATCAAATACGATTCATGAGGAGATGCTGAATACGAGGTCAGATCTTATCGATCTGGAGAACCGGATCCGTCGTCTGGAATCCCGGATGAAGAACAGTGAAGGGGAAGCTCTTGAAGAGATGATGGAAACCTATACCAGACTGAACCATCAGTTTGAACAGCAGAATGGATATGCTTACCGCAGTGAGGTCATCGGAGTATTAAAAGGCCTGGGCTTTTCGGAGGAGGATTTCTCCAAACCGGTGGACACTCTCTCCGGCGGCCAGAAAACCAGGGTTTCTCTGGGAAAGCTTCTGCTTCGGAAACCGGACATCCTGCTGCTGGACGAGCCTACCAACCATCTGGACATGAATTCTGTTGCCTGGCTGGAAACCTTTCTGTCCAATTATCCCGGGGCAGTTCTGATTGTCTCTCATGACCGGTATTTTCTCGACAGGGTGGTCACAAAAATCCTGGAAATCGAGGCAGGAGTGCTTCGGGTCTTTCAGGGCAATTATTCGGCCTACTCGCTCAAAAAGGCTCAGCTGAGGGATGCGCAGTACAAGGAATATCTCAATCAGCAAAGAGAGATCGCTCATCAGGAGGCTGTTATCGCCCGGCTCAGATCCTTTAACAGGGAGAAATCGATCAAAAGGGCTGAGAGCCGTGAGAAGATGCTGCAGAAAATACAGAGGGTAGACAAACCTCTGGAAAATCAGCCGCAGATGCGCCTCACTCTCGAACCGCGGTTTGTCAGCGGAAATGATGTTCTCTCGGTAGAAGGGCTTTCCAAGTCATTTCCGGGACAGGAGCTTTTCAGGAATCTTTCTTTTGAAGTGAAGCGTTCCGAAAGAGTCGCGCTGATCGGAGATAACGGGACGGGAAAGACAACACTTCTCAAGATCCTGAATGGCATTGAGGATGCTGACGCAGGGACGATCAGCCTGGGAGCGAAGGTCCGGATCGGCTATTATGACCAGGAGCAGCAGGTTCTTCACGGGGAAAAAACCATTTTTCAGGAGATTTCTGATACGTTTCCGACGCTCACGGAAACGGAGATCCGGAATATGCTGGCGGCTTTTGCGTTTACGAAAGATGATGTTTTCAAACTGATTTCGTCTCTCTCCGGCGGAGAGAGGGGGCGTGTTTCCCTCGCAAAGCTGATGCTGTCCGAAGCCAACTTTCTGATTCTGGATGAGCCGACCAACCATCTGGATATCGGATCGAAGGAGATACTGGAGGAGGCTCTCAATACCTATACCGGTACGGTTTTATATGTTTCCCATGACCGCTATTTCATCAATCAGACTGCGACAAGAATTCTTGATTTGACAAACAAGACGCTTATCAATTATATTGGAGACTATGACTACTATCTGGAAAAGCACGATGAAATGATGCAGCGGCTTTTCCGTCCTGCACAGGCCGTCGAAACAAAAGAGGATATTACGCAGAATAAACTGTCCTGGCAGCAGCAAAAAGCAAGGCAGGCTGAAGAAAGAAAAAAACTGAGCGAGCTGAATCGTGTGGAAAAAAGGATCGAGGAGCTGGAACAGCGCGACAGGTTGATTGATGAGGAGCTGGTTCTTCCCGAGGTCTGTACGGATCAGAAGCGCTGCTTTGCATTAAGCAGGGAAAAAGCGGACATTCTGGAAAAACTGGAAGCTTTATATGCCAGATGGGAGGAACTGGCTTAGGATCCGGCCTTTTCCGGTCAGATCCTAAGTACGGACAGAGGAGGGTTTAATCATGGAGAAAGGGATATCCGGTGCCGTGATCAGAAGATTGTCCAGATATTACCGATATCTGGGAGAACTGACGGAAAAGAAGGTGGAACGTATTTCCTCCGGCGAACTGAGCAGGATCATGCATGTGACAGCCTCCCAGATCCGTCAGGATCTCAATAATTTCGGCGGCTTTGGTCAGCAGGGCTATGGGTATAACGTGAAATATCTTTATTCCGAGATCGGTAAAATTCTCGGTCTGGATTTTCAGCACCCGATGATTCTTCTGGGCGCCGGAAATCTCGGCACAGCTCTTGCCAATTCCCCGGATTTCGAGAAAGGAGGCTTCAGGCTGGTCGGGATTTTTGACATCAATCCGGAACTGGAGGGAATCTGTATCAGAGGACTTCCCATCCGTATGATAAGTGAACTGAAGGATTTCCTTTCCTCGCAGAAGGTGGAAATCGCCATTCTTACTCTTCCCAAGGAGCAGGCGGCTCAGACAGCAGACTTGCTCATTGACAACGGCATCAAGGCAATCTGGAATTTCGCTCATATTGATCTGGACACTCCGGAGGACGTCATTGTCGAAAACGTTCATCTTTCCGAGAGCCTGATGACGCTTTCTTACAACCTGACCGAATATCGGAAAACCCACGATAAAAAATCCTGAAAAGTCCGGGTGATCATCTGCCGGTACAGGTGGCTTCATTCTGGCGGACATGGCGAGGTATGTGATGAAAAAACTGGTGAACGCAGTACAGATGAGTGAGCTTGACCGGTATACCATCGATACCATAGGAATACCCTCTCTGGTACTGATGGAAAGGGCGGCGCTGGCTGTTGCCGGGAGAATTCGCGAATACCTGATGAATTCTTCCCGGCTTCCGGGTAAGACTCCCTCATTATACGGGCACAAAGGTGTTCTTGTTCTGTGCGGGAGCGGGAACAATGGAGGAGACGGAATCGCTGTGGCGAGGATTCTTCATGGCTGGGGAATTTCCTGTGCCGTCTTTCTGGCGGGAAGTGAACAGAAAATGACGCCGGAGACAAAAACTCAGCTTCTGGCGGCAAGAAACTGCGGAGTTACAGAAGAAGACGGTCTCTCCTGGGAAGACTATGAGGTGATCGTGGACGCTTTGCTTGGCATCGGCTTATGCCGCCAGGTGGAGGGAAAATACCGGGATCTGATCCGGAAGGCAAACGGATGTCCGGCGTGGAAGATCGCTGTGGACATTCCTTCCGGCGTGGATGCCTTAACAGGGCAGGAGCTGGGGCTTGCTTTTCGGGCTGATGAAACGGTGACCTTTGCCTTCGGAAAGACAGGGTTGTATCTCTATCCCGGAAAAGCTCTCTGTGGCAGAATCCATACAGAGGATATCGGGATCTATGACTACAGCGGGCTTCCAGGTAAGCTTTTTCTGTCTCAGGACGAAGACCTGGACTGGCTTCGCAGGCGGGATCCCGGCGGCAACAAGGGGACCTTTGGCAAAGTGCTTATCGTTGCCGGGAGCATTGGAATGAGCGGGGCTGCTTATCTTTGCGCGAGGGGTGCTTTTGGGACAGGTACCGGAATGGTGAAGATACAGACCGTGCCGGAAAACCGGATTGTGCTGCAGCAGCTGATTCCCGAAGCAATGCTGGATATCACAGATGAGCCCGAAGTCTGGCAGAAGGATCTGGACTGGTGTGACAGTGTGGTGATCGGACCAGGACTTGGCCAGGGAGCAGATGCCGAAAAACGTGTGGAATGGTTTCTGCAGCATGCCATTGCGGCGCAAAAGCCTGTTGTGCTCGACGCGGACGGGCTGAATCTTTTTGCTCTTCACTCCGGCTGGCAGGAATGGCTTCCAGGAAACTCCGGGGCACCAGTGATTTTCACTCCTCATATGGGTGAGATGAGCCGGCTTACCGGGGTGAAGACTGCCGATCTGACGGGTGACAGGATCCGGCATGCCAGAGAATACGCTGCCAGCACCGGGACGGTCATGGTTTTGAAGGATGCCAGTACGGTTACGGCCGCTCCGGACGGAACGGCTTATCTGACTCCTGCAGGGAATTCCGGGATGGCCTGTGCCGGAAGCGGCGATGTGCTTGCCGGAATCCTGGGCGGTATTTGTGCCAGATCAGGAAATCTTACCCTGGAGAACAGCCACCTCAAAGAAAAAGAAGGACAGGAAGAATGGGTTTTACGAATCGCTTCCGGGGTTTATCTGCATGGTCTGGCGGGAGACATGGCGGCCAGAGCCAAGGGACAAAACGCGATGACAGCCTCAGATCTGACGGAATTTCTGAGTACTGTGACCCGATGAGGTGCTGTAACGCTGCAGGTAAACCGTGAAAGTAACCTTTAACGATATCGTTATCGATAAGAGGAAATATGATGAAAAGATATGACAGGATCCGGGCGGAGATTTCACTGAAGGCTGTTGCCTCAAACTTTGAAGCGATGCATGCAAATCTGAAACCCGGCACCAAAATGACAGCGGTAGTCAAGGCGGATGCCTACGGACATGGTGCTGCCGCAATCGCCCGCATGATCCAGGATTATGATTATATCTGGGGTTTCGCAGTTGCTGAAGCCCGGGAGGCGATGGAGCTCAGGGCTGAAGGAATTGTGAAGCCGATATTGATTCTGGGACATGTTTTTGAAGAAGATCTGGAAGAGCTGATCCGGGCGGACGTTAGGCTGACGGTCAGCTCTGCTTCTATGGCTGAGGAAGCGGCAAAGGCTGCCCGCCGCACCGGAAAAACAGCGCTTCTCCATATCGCTGTGGACACGGGAATGTCAAGGATTGGTTTTTGTGACAAGGAGGAGAGCATTCTGGAGATTCAGAAGATTTTTGGGATGCGGGATGTCTTTACAGAAGGGATTTTTACCCATTTTGCCAGGGCAGATGAGAGGGATCTGACTCCTTTAGAGGTTCAGTTTGAACGCTTTACCTGCTTCTTAAGCCGGCTCAGCGAAAGCGGGGTGAGGATTCCGATTCGCCACTGCTCCAATTCCGCGGGAATCATCCGGATGAAGGATGCCAATCTGGACATGGTAAGGGCCGGCATCACGATATACGGAATTTATCCCTCCCCGGAAGTCGAGAAGGATCCGGTAAGGCTTCAGCCCGTGATGGAGCTGAAAAGCCATATTTCCCACCTGAAAACAGTAGAAAAGGGAACGGAGGTGAGCTACGGAGGGACATGGACAGCACAGTATCCCACCAGGCTCGCAACGATTCCTGTCGGTTACGCGGATGGATATCCCCGTTCTCTTTCCAATAAAGGATGGGTTCTCATCCATGGCCGCAAAGCGCCTATCTGCGGCAGAGTGTGTATGGATCAGTTCATGGTGGATGTTACCGGGATTGAGGATGCTGCCATAGGTGATGAGGTTACCCTGATGGGAAGGGATCAGAATGAATTTCTTGGAGTCGATACGCTTGGAGAGCTTTCCGGACGATTTCCTTATGAATTTGTCTGTGATATTTCCAGGCGTGTACCGAGGGTGTACAAATGATTGCTGTTTTTTTTCTGCTGATCGTGTTAACCGGGATCTTCTATGGCTTTTCCGCCGCAGTGGCCAACAGCAACGGATCGGAGCTGGAAAAAAACGCGCTTTCCGGTGACCTCAAAGCCCTCCTGACGTACCGGCTTTACCGGGAACCCTTTCGATATCTGAACGCGATCCCCATGCTGGTCATCTCCTGCGGAGCGTCCTTTGGAACTGTCTTGTCATCCTGGGTTTCCCGTGGTGCACACCGCTTTGTGATCCTGATCCCAATAAGCGTGGTCTGTCTGCTTCTGACCAGCGCTCTGGGAATCCTGCTTTTCCGCCGTATCGGAGCCTGCCATTCAACGGCTTTTATCCGGAGATTTGCCGGTCTGGTCTGGTGCTGCTGCCTGGTGATGTATCCCTTTACCTATCTGATTACCTTGATGGCGAGAACTGCAGCCATTCCTTTTGGTGTCCGTTTTGACTGGATTCACAACGATGTAACCGAGGAAGAGATCATATCCATGGTGGATGAGGCTCATGAGCAGGGGGTGATCGAAAAAAACGAAGCCAGAATGATTCAGAATATCATCTCCTTCAATGAAACCCAGGCTCATGACATCATGACTCACCGGAAAAAAATCGCTGCATTTGACGAAAACACCCTGCTTCAGGAAATGTGTGACTCCATGCTTGAGGAGGGCTTTTCCCGCTATCCGGTATATGTAGACAGTATCGACAATATTGTGGGATTTGTCCACTTTAAGGATGCGTTGAAGTTTCTGACCAAAAATTCCTGGGCCAGGTTCAAGCCTCTGAGGGAATTGTCGGGTCTGATCAGGAAAGCTACCCTGGTTCCCGAGACCAGCAGTATTTCCGATCTGTTTCACCTGATGCAGGCAAGGCAGACCCATATCGCCGTGGTGGTGGATGAATATGGACAGACAGCCGGCATCATTTCCATGGAGGACATCCTGGAAGAAATTGTCGGCGATATTATGGACGAATATGACGAGGAGGAAGAGCGGTTCCGCCGTCAGGGTCCTGACGTGGTGACTATCAATGCCATGACACATTTGTCCGAGATCGAAGAGGAACTGGGTATTACTTTTGGAACCACGGATTTTGAAACGCTCAACGGCTTTCTGACATCGCGCCTTGGACATATACCCAATCATGATGATCTGGAAAAGGAAATCGAAGCCTTTGGCTATCGGTTCAAAATCCTTTCTCTTGGCAACAGAACCATCGGAAATGTCCGGGCTATACGCCTGAATATCAGCAAGGAGGATACAGATGATGAACTACACTCAGATGGCGAAAGCAGTGAAGGAAGCAAGCGTCCGGCTGGGAGCCAGCCCATGTGAGCTTCGGACCCGCAGCCTGACAGCCTTTGCCGATGGACTTAAGCGCCATAAAGAGGCCTTGTTTGCCGCAAACCGGGAGGATCTGGCCAGAGGCAGCAGCCTTCCCGCCCCGATTCTGGGCCGGTTGAAATTTGATGAACATAAACTGCTCGATGTCATAGCAGGAATCCGGAATCTGGAGAACCTTGACGACCCAACCGGAAAAGTTCTTTTTGAAAGGCAGCTTGATGAAGGGCTGATTCTGAGTAAGGTTACCTGTCCGATCGGTGTGATCGGGGTCATTTTTGAATCCAGGCCGGATGCTCTTGTCCAGATCCTCTCACTATGTGTCAAGAGCGGCAACGGGGCGATCCTTAAGGGTGGAAGCGAAGCAAAAAATACGAACAAGGCATTATTTGATGTTCTTTATGAGGCCGGCTTGTCAGCAGGACTTCCGGAGTATTTTGCCGCACTGGTGGAGGACCGCGCAGGTATCGACGAACTGCTCCACTGCCATGAGGACATCGATCTTCTGATCCCCAGGGGATCGAATGCTTTTGTCCGCTATATCATGGAGAATTCCCGGATTCCTGTCATGGGACATGCAGACGGGATCTGTCATGTATATGTGGACAGCGATGCGGATCCGGATATGGCGGTTTCAGTGATCCTGGATTCCAAAACCCAATATCCCGCAGCCTGTAACGCTGCCGAGACCCTCCTTCTCCACAGGCAGATCGCCGGTCAGGTCATGGAAAAACTCCGTAAGGCTGATGGACCTGCCGTGGAATATATTGAAGCCTCCTCACAAGAGGATTTCCGGGAATATCTGGACTATAAGATGACAGTGAAGGTTGTCGACGATGTGGACGAAGCCATCACCCATATCAACCGCTACGGCTCTCATCATACCGACTGTATCGTGACCCGGAATGAAACCACAGCCGGCCGTTTTCAGGATCTGGTGGACAGCGCCGGCGTATACTGGAACGCCTCTACCCGCTTCGCGGACGGTTTTCGCTATGGTTTTGGCGCAGAGGTAGGGATCAGCACCGGGAAAATGCCGCCGAGGGGCCCGGTGGGACTGGAAGGTTTGGTTACCTATAAATATAAGCTGAAAGGGAAAGGCCATCTTGTCGGAGATTATGCGTCCGGGAAACGAAGCTTTCATTTTGCGGATCTTATGTAGACAGAGAAACCTTTTAACGGAACAAAAATGAAGAACGAGATAATTATACGACGCCTGTCTGCGCTCAGAGCGCAGATGAAGCTGGAGGGGATTGAAGCATTTCTGGTTCCGACGGAGGACTTCCATTCATCGGAATATGTAGGAGATTATTTCAAATGCAGGCAGTTCCTGACAGGCTTTACGGGGTCGGCGGGAACCGCTCTCATCACGATGGATATGGCAGGCCTTTGGACGGACGGACGGTATTTTCTCCAGGCGGAGAGAGAACTTGACGGAACAGGAATTCTTCTTTTCAGGGCAGGAGAAGAAGGCGTTTTGTCCATAGAAGAATACCTGGAAACCCACCTTTTCGACGGACAGATCCTCGGCCTGGACGGGAGAACTGTCAGTGAGAGAAAGGCAGAGGAACTGGAAAAGCGCCTGCTTCCCAAAGGTGTACGGATACGCAAGGATCTTGATCTCGTGGGTGCGGTGTGGCCGGACCGCCCGGCTTTGTCTTTTAAACCGGTATGGGAGCTGGAACTGAAATGGGCTGGCCGGTCCAGGACGGAAAAGATGGCAGAGGTGAGGAAAGCCATGGAAGAAAGCCGGACAGATTATTTTCTGCTGTCCAGCCTGGATGATATCGCCTGGCTTCTTAACCTCCGGGGAGATGATATCCCCTGCAATCCGGTATTTCTGTCTTATCTTGTGGTGGCCGGAGATGAAGCGTTTCTTTTTGCCGGGGAGGAGGCTTTTCCGGATCCGGTCCGGGAAAGCCTTGCCAAAGACGGTGTGCATCTTCTGCCATATTCTGATTTTTACAGCTGGCTTTGCAAGCTCCCGTCTGCCGCACGGGTACTGCTGGACAAGGATTCACTCAATTCCCGTTCGGCAGGCTGCCTTCCCGGAACGGTCGAAGTGATCGATCAGGTAAATCCGACGGTCAGGCCGAAGGCATGCAAGAATCCTGTTGAGGTGGAAAACATACGCCAGGCTCATCTGAAGGACGGCGTCAGTGTCACCCGGTTTATCATGTGGCTGAAGAAAAACGCCGCCAGTGGAACCATCACCGAGCTTTCGGCGGCCGAAAAGCTTTACTCCCTGCGCTCGATGCAGGAAGGCTTCCTGGGAAACAGCTTTCATCCGATCATTGCCTATGCTGATCATGGCGCTGTCATACACTATAGCGCCGATGAAGAGACGAATGTCGTGATCCGGCCCTGCGGGATGGTTCTTGCGGATACCGGGGGCCAGTATTTTGAAGGGACGACGGACATTACGCGGACTTTCAGCGTCGGAGAAACGACCCGGGAAGAAAAGGAGTACTTTACCAGGGTTCTGCTGGGGCATCTGCGGCTGATGAATGCGGTGTTCCGCAGAGGGATGACAGGATCTCATCTCGACATTCTGGCGCGTTCACCGCTGTGGGAAACAGGCTCAGATTATAATCACGGCACAGGGCATGGAGTCGGATACTGCCTCAATGTCCATGAAGGACCGCAGAGGATTCACTGGGACTGGAGAAAAGCCTCCCGCAAACCGGTTCCTTTTGAAGAAGGTATGATTACTTCCTGTGAACCGGGCTTTTATAAACCCGGAGAATTTGGGATACGCCATGAAAATCTGCTGGTATGCCTCAGAGCAGATGATCTGGGAAAGGATTTTCTGCGTTTTGAACCTCTGACCCTGGTTCCCTTTGATCTGGATATGGTCGATCCCGGAATTCTGGGAGAGGAAGGGATCCGTCTGCTCAATTCATATCATCAGAGGGTTTTCCGGGCTCTTAGCCCCCTCATGTCAGATGAAGAGAGGGAATGGCTGCGAGATGCCTCGAGAGCAATCCGGATATATCCGCCAGATCAGGTGATTTCAGACCAGGAGTGATAAATGAATATCCGAACAGCAGAAGACCGGGATATCCCGGCGATCATGAATATTTACCGTTACTATGTGGATAACACCGACGTCAGCTTTGAATATCAGCTTCCTTCCGAAGAGGTATTCCGTCAGCGGGTCCATAAGATTCTGAAAAAATACCCATATCTTGTCGCAGATGAAAATGGATATATAGTCGGCTATGCGTATGCAGGAACCTTCAAGGACAGGGAAGCTTATGACTG
>CACZQU010000368.1 GCA_902783305.1 uncultured Lachnospiraceae bacterium
GCCAGCACCTCAGCCAGGATCCTGCCGGAACAGCCCGCAACCTCATCAATCTCTGTGTTCTGGTTTCTTTCCAGGGCAGAAAGCTGTGTAAGGCACCTGGAAATGGTACGGATTTTATCTTTATACCGGGGCATCGATTCCTGAATTCCATGAGCAAGCAGCGTGGAAAAAGCCAGCTTGAGGATCTTCCTTTCATCCTTCCAGTCATCCTGACATTTATAATAGGAAAGAATCACATTCATATCCGCCCCATACCGGGTGAAGGAAGTCCTGCATACCGGATGCTGAATAAAAGGATGCACAATACACCGTGTCATTCCTTTCTGAACCCGGGGTTCATATAAACTGTTCAAAAGCAGCACGACAAAGGTCATATCATACGTAAGACTTGCCTGACCCGGAAGACCATATCTGTCCCTGAGCTCCCGGCACAAGCCGCAATAATAGCTGCGGTAGCAGTCATAGTCCTTGAATTTCAGTTCCTTTCGGTTGAATGTCACATATCCAAACATGAGTGGATCCTCTCAACTGCTGTGCCTGACCCGGCAGCCGGTCTCAGGCTCTTTTGATAAACCGGGTATTACATTTCGGGCACGTTATTTCAATCTTCTTTCCCTTTCTCCTTGGAATACGAATCCTTTGCCCACATCCCGGGCAGGTATAAACATGAAAGTCCTTTCGCTGTCTCATAATGTCCTTTTCCAGGGAAAACCGTTTTTTCACGTCATTTGCCACAGACAGATACCGGTTGTTTTCTTCATATCTGGCGGACAAATCCTTGGATAGAATGCGATAATAGGTATAGATCAGGACAAGAATACCCAAGGTGTCAAAGATACCGCCGAGCACCCCCAGTCTCGTCGTCAGTATCGCCAGGACCAGAAGGACCAGAGCAACAGTCAGGGTAAACCTGCTGAAAGCATCCATCCCATAACGTCCGCGCATGAATTCGTTCAGTTTGTCACGTAATCTGTCAAGCATTGATTTTTATCCTTCTTTCTTTTTCTGTAACGCGATTGTGTGTGAATGACCGTTCCGGGTTCCATTCGCCCTTCACGCGGATCACTTTTCGATTGATGCGTTTATCCTGTGGATTTTCAGCCTCTCATCCTACGATATCTCCCTCGTCAAAGGGATTCCCGCATTCCGGGCAGAATTTCGGGGGATTGGAAGGATCCGACGGCTCCCACCCGCATTGACTGCAGCGGTAGCGAATCGACCCGGCGGGTCTGGGCTATCCGCACTCCATGCAGAACTTTCCGGTATTTCTGGTACCGCAGCTGCAGGTCCAGGATTCAGGTGAAGCCGACGGCTGATCAGATGTCTGTCCGGCAGCAGAAGCCTGACCCATCTGATACAGACCGGAGGGTTGAAATCCTCCGGCAGAAGCTGCCGCATTCATCCCGGCAAAAGCCATATAAGAGCCTGAATTCTGGTTGGAGGCTGCGGACTGCATCGCACTGGCCTGCGCGTTCACAAGATGGGCGGCCGCCATGGTAGGATCCTTAAATACCGCGTTTTTCTGCAGCTCCTTCAGCATGTTTTCATCTTCTTCAGAAGCTTTGATGGAACTGACTCCGATCTCCTGGATCCGGATCCCGTAATGGCCTCCCCAGCGCTCAGAAAGAATCTCATTCATGACTGTGGCAAGATCTGCAGCATGCCCCGGAAGAACCGAATAGCGAAGTCCCATCTCGGAAAGCTTTGAAAAAGCAGGCTGAAGACAGGTGAGGAGCTCCGTTTTGAGCTGTCCCGCAAGCTGTTCCGTCTTGTAGCACTCCGTCACGTTACCGCACACGTTACGGTAAAACAGGATGGGATCAAAAATACGAAAGCTGTATTCCCCAAAGCAGCGCACGCTGATATCGACATCCAGGCCGATATTCTTATCCACCACGCGGAAGGGAACAGGATTGGGCGTCCCGTACTTGTTGCCGACAATATCCTTGGTGTTGAAATAATAGACTCTCTGATCTTTAGCGGCTGTTCCGCCGAAAGTAAACCTCTTCTTAAATGCTTCCCAGGTCTTCTTTATCTCCTCTCCCAGGTCGCCATAGAAAAGTGAAGGTTCAGTAGAACTGTCAAAAACAAACTCTCCCGGCTCGGCGCAGCATTCGACGATCGCGCCCTGGTCAACGATGATCATACATTGACCCTCGTTAACCGCCACAATGGAACCGTTGGAGATAATATTATTGTCTGCCGCCGTGCTCCCTCCTGAAAAAAGGCGGAAGCCGGAGGGCTTGCCTGCTTTCTTGTGTCCTCTCTGCATAAGAATCTGATTATTCATGGAATCGCAGTAAAAATAATCTCTGTTTTGTTCTTTGATCACACTGGATGCCGATTCCACAGCTGTATGAATAAGTCCCATCTATATTTTCCCTCCTGTGTTCTGAACGTGATACCACGGCCGTACAAATGTATGTGATTCACCGGTAAACCTGCATGAACGGAGCATCCCATACATCCATACCGAGTCTGATTTCCTCCATGAGAACTTCCACCATGCCTTCGGCAGCGCGGAAAAGCAACGTAAAGCGCTATATCATATTACCACGATTTTTCTCTGTTCGCAACAAGCTAAGCCCTGCCTGCTCTGTGTGTTCGAAATCCGTGCCTACGGAAATGGCCAAAGCAGGTCTTATAATAAAAAACAGGATAACTGTGAAGGAAGACATGACTGAACAGTGACAGAAACTGTATCTTATCTGGAGGAAACCTGATGAGCCGAAAAACAAAAACCTGGATCACCCTGGGCGCATTATTGATGGTGATTGCCCTGTCCGGAATCTTTCTGAAATATCTGCACGATTCCGAACGATTTTTCAGCGGCACGAAGCTGAACGGGATCGATGTCTCCCGCCTGACACCCGTACAGGCAGCAGAGCTTTTAGCCCGGACCTACGGGACCTCCTCCCGTCTCGAAATCCTGGAAGGCGGCCAGACCGCCCTGTCAGGCACGATGGAGGATTACGGCTATTTTGCGGATACAGCAGGGATCCTGGAAGGGACCCGGCGCGCGAGAAATATACAGACCGGCGATATCAACACAATGCTTTCGCAGATGCTCTCCGGGGGATCCTATACGGTGGATATCCCTTTTTCCTTTGACGAAAGAGTATTCAGCCGGTTTGTCACCGCAGACCATCTGGCCGGAGAACGGATACCGGGAAAAAATGCCCGCCTGACCTTTGACAAGAAAGCCCGCGCCTATGCCATTGTCCCGGAAGTAAAGGGCAGCGAAATAAGTGATGAAGCGCTTCAGACCTATGTAAAAGAACAGGCGGATATGATGATGATCGGTACAGCCCAGACCCAGACAAGATCTGTCGAGCTTCCCGAAAGTCTCTATGAACGGCCTGAAATCACAGCGGACACACCCCGGCTCATCAATCTGTGCCAGACGTATAATACCTACTGCCACTCCAGCGTGGTGTACCTTTTCGGATCCCGGACAGAGAAGGTTACCTGGAAAACGGTCAAGGACTGGATCATCCAGGACGGCGACATGGCATATCTCAGTGAAGAAAATGTGCGGAATTACGTGATCTCACTCGAAGAGCAGTACAATACCCGTTTCCATGACCGCTACTTCACCAATGCATACGGCCAGCAGATCCTGATTCCTTCCTCGCAGAATGAATATGGCTACACCATTGACGAGGATGCCGAGACCGCACAGCTTGCACTGGATCTGGCTTCCGGTACAAAAGTAGAACGCGAACCGGTTTATATTACCGAAAACAGCTATGGCAATCCCCTTTTCTATACCAGAGAAGGAACCGATGACCTGGCCGGAAACTATGTCGAGGTTAATCTCTCTGCGCAGCATCTGTGGTTTTACCGGGAAGGACAGCTTATTGTGGAATCGGACTTTGTATCCGGATCTGTAGCCAGAAACAACGAAACCGCGACCGGAGCTTTCCCCCTTGCTTACAAGGAAAGTCCTTCCATCCTGGTCGGAGATAACGCAACTGACGGCTACCGGACCGAGGTGCAATACTGGATGCCTTTCTATGAAGGGCAGGGTCTCCATGACGCTGTCTGGAGAGGTTCCTTTGGCGGCAGCATCTATCAGACTGACGGATCCCATGGGTGTGTCAATCTTCCCCAGGACGCCGCCCGCAGAATCTATGAGAATATCGAAGCCGGAATGGCTATTCTTATCTATAAGTAAAAAACAGTAAGCTGTCACTTCCCTTCATGACAAATTTAGCCACGCGAAGCGGGGCGGAAAAGCGCCGACAGGCGCGAATTTGGAATGAAGGGAGGGA
>CACZQU010000369.1 GCA_902783305.1 uncultured Lachnospiraceae bacterium
CACGATGACTCAGCTTCTGTGCGTATCTGGGAGCACAGATGTCGATTTTCAGACAGCAAACCACAGACTCCACTTCAAAAACGGCAGGATCCATATGGATAATTCCATGGGAGTCAGGGCCGGCTTCCTCCTTCTCCTCCCATATTCCCGGATCCGCAGCAAAAAAAACCCCGGATGGTAAAAAACAAGCTGTTTGTCTCTCCGCATCCGGATATCCGCCCCACAGGCAGGTATACACTCCGAAATTCTGCAGCGGAGAAACCCTGTAGAGTAAATCCTGTTCACTTAAATTGAGAAAATCCGAGAAAGTGCCAATACCTCTTCGATAAGAGGTATTGGCAAGTTCCCGGATCCTTCTTTCCAGAAAAACTTCCCGTTCCATATGAATCAGTATCCGGAACTGACTGACGCCATCGTTCCGCTCATGATGTTTTCCAGATCTCCGGTAACATCGACGTTGGAAGGACCAAGGATGAATATGTAGCTGGACACTTTTGTCAGCGTTCCCCCCAAAGAATAGCAGCATCCGGAAGTAAAATCAAAAATCCTCTGTGCAAGATCCACATTGATCCCCTCGAGATTGAGAATGACTGTTGCATTCTCCAGCAGTGTATCCGCGATCTCCTCAGTATTCTCCATGGAATTCGGACGGATTACGCAAACCTCCATCGTCGAGGAGCTCATGGACGAACGCCTGCTGGTACGCATAGGAGTGATCTTTGGCGAACTGCCCTTTCCCCGCTCCGGCTCGGCATCCCTTGTCCGCTCTCTTGCTGAGGAGCGGGAAAAACGGGACGATTTCGAGGATCTGGAAGCCTTTTGCGGCTCCGGAATGTCCTCATAATCAGTAAAGCTGTCCTCTTCTTCAGCTTCATCCGGATCACGGTCCATATCCTTTGATTTGCTCCCTTTTGATGAGAATCTTTCAAAGAAGCTTTGCCTGGGAGCAGATTCTTCGTCCAGGAAGTCCCCCTCTTCATCATAGAACTCATCATCACTGTCATAGAAATTATCCGCGTCATCCAGATCGCTTTTCATTTTCATCGCATCCAAGAGTCTGTCAAATACATTCATGATACCTTATCCCCGCCTTAAATACTATTCCCTTGTTCTCTGCTGCCAAAGATTCCTGTGCCGACCCTGACCATTGTCGCGCCTTCCTGAATCGCCACTTCATAATCATTTGTCATACCCATGCTCAGAATGTCCATACGGACATTTCTGATCTCCTCTTTCCGGATGTCCTCACTGAGTGTCTTCATCTTTGCAAACAACCTGCGGTTGTCCTCCGGACACTCCACATAAGGAGCAATCGTCATCAGCCCCTGCACCTTTATATGATCCATAACCGATATTGACCGGATCATCGATAATACCTCGTCAGGCGCCGCTCCGAATTTGCTCTCCTCCTGACCGATATTGACCTCGATCAGAACCGGAACGACAAGCTTCTTCTTTGCAGCCTCGTCTTCAATTGCCTCCGCCAGCCGTATCGTATCTACAGAATGAATCAGCTCTGCTTTTCCGATGATCTGCCTGACTTTATTTCTCTGCAGATGGCCGATCATATGCCATCTCACGTCTGCCGGCATCCGGCTTTCCTTCTCAAGGAGCTCCTGTACCTTGTTTTCTCCGAAGACGCGTTCCCCCGCCTGATACGCCTCCATGAGGAGCTCTGCCGGTTTCGTCTTGCCAACGGCAATGAGTGTCACCTCCTTCGGATCTCTCCGGGCTGCTTCGCAGGCTTTTCGGATCCGCTCATGCACCTGGGCAAGATTCTCAGCAATCATACCATTCCCCCTTTTTGCCGTCCTTTTCCCCTCTGATAATCATACAATCCTCTTCATATTATCCTATAAACGGCCATAAACTGTAAAAAGAATTTCCACGCCAAAGAGGTAATCTCAAACAACAGCGCAGTTCCCCGGACAGGTACTGTTCCGTAACCGGACAGATCTAATACAGGATGTCTTCTTCCTTTACCTGGGAGGCGTTGCGCACAATATGGTCATACCGTACCAGTCCATACGAGGTGTCTTTCGCCACAATTGCATATTCATCATTCTGGGCAAGGACTTCGATCCGCCGGAAAACCGCGTACCCCTGATTGATACAGTAAACCCCTTCCAGTACACTGGTATCCCCGATGACATAGCGCTCCTGATTACGGTCGCTGTCCTCCTTCACAAGCACGGTATTCTCCGGAAACGCGCTCTTGTCAACATACAGGTATGTGTTTTGGGCAATGGTTTCATCGGTAGGAACATATGTCGTATTTTCATTCGAAAGGCTGGCATAAATCGCGGGTGAAACCACCTTCCGTGAAGCCTTACCGTCCTTCCCTCTTTCCTCCACATAAAAGCTTCCGTCATCGTGCGCAAAATCCGAAGGGATAATCAGAAATTCCTTTGTCACAATCGAAGACAGAGGAATCTTGAGGCCTGTCTTGGTATTTGTGACCAGCTCGATATCCAGAAAACGGTCAGAAGCGTACCGGATCAGCCCGCGGTCAAACCCGATTCTGCCAAAATTGGCTCCATCAACCTGAACAATCTGGAACGAACCATTCTGCGTCAGGTCATCCTTCAGGAAACGGACGCGTACCGTGCTCAGATCCTTCAGTCTGGAGAGCTGCTTGTCTGAAAGCGGAATCAGGAGACTCCATTTTTCATCGGCAATCACCGTATAGATATCCTCTCCCATGGAAACATATCCGGAAGTTTTCAGGTTGGTCTCATGGTAGCTGGCCTGGTTAAAATCAGAGAGCCTCAGATTTTCCAGATTTTTCCCCTCGTAACCATCCTTTGAATAAAGAACGATGCCGTCATAAGCGGATTTGCACAGTGTCTGATTTCCCAGCAGTACCACATTGGAGGTGCTGTCCGCAACCTGGCCGGCGCCCTCCTTCCCGGCAGGGACTGCCGCCGTGACACCTACATACTGCAGAAGACTTCCTTCAATCTGTGATTTAAAGCCATAGGAAGCGTTGAAACGGCTGGGATCAAATCCTTTGGAAAAGCTTTGCATGGTACGCCGGATTTTCATCAGGTCCTCACGGGTGAGGTCAGCATCCGCCTCGGGTCGTTCTGTCATGCTCAGCCCATATACGACACCGTTGGCATTGATCCGGTTCCCTTCCCTGGCGTAATAATTGATATAACCATTGGATTCTGATTTACAGATGATATCCTCATGGAGGGCAAGCCCGGTATATGTCTCATTGCGGGATAGAAGGCCCGTCGTCACCTGGTAAGTCACTATATGGGTAGATGTCATATAAACGACAGCGCTGACCATTAGGTAAACCAGCAGCAGGGTAAAAACGACAGTCCCGATGTTGAGACCAAACACATTCCGGATATACCGGAATATATTGGAAATCGATTCGGGAACCTGCATTCCCTCTTTTTTCTTTCCCGGCAAAAGAACCTCCTTTTTTGTGAAATGCGGGGCATTTCCTGCCACCAGGAAAAAGTGGTGGCTTTTATGGACAGTAACAATCTTCTGTATTTTACCATTATCGGCCAGAAAAAACAAGTCAAAGGAAATAAACGGGATTTACATAATTGTTAAGAACGTGTTACGGCTCGCCATTTTGACGAGCCGCAACACGTTCTGTACCGGTTTTATGCAATTTCGCAATGATTATTTACAGCATGTAATGTCTACTCGAGTTCTGAAGTGTCCATTACTTTTCCGTCTCTCCAGATTCTCTCCAGATCATAGAAAAGCCTGTTTTCTTCATCGAAAACATGAACAATGACATCTTCATAGTCCATCAGTACCCAGTTGGAATTCCGGCTCCCTTCGATCTGCTTCGGCTCGAAGCCGGCTTTTCCCAGAACCTCCTCCACATTATCCACCATCGCTTCCACCTGGTTCGCGTTGGATGCGCTGGCAATCACAAAATAATCCGCAATCACGGATACCTCGCGAATATCAATAACCTTGATATCCTTCCCTTTCTTTTCATCTAATGCCTTGCAAGCCAGGCGGGCCATCTCCAATTCTTTACTCATCTTTTCCTCCTGAAACTGACTGTCAGGGAATCCGTCAGGATCTGCACAACTGATTCGCCTCATGACGCAGCCGGTAGAATTCGTATGCTTTCAGTGAAATGCCATCTATCTTCTCCGGATTATCTCCGAGAAAGGCAACGGTATTCTTCAGAATTTCATACATGCATTCATCAAGGTCAAGGAATGCCAGCCTGCGCACAACCGGGAGGCATTGTGCCTTGTATCTCATCGGTTCAATATAATCAGCGATATAGACGATCTTTTCCAGCGTGGACATATCCGGCCGCCCTGTCGTATGATACGTGATCGCCGCGAGAATATCCGGATCCTTCACTCCGTACTTCGACCTGGCGATATAAGCGCCAAGCTTGGCATGGATCAGGAAAGGATTCTCTCTCTCAAACTGCGTAATTTCGATATGATGCTCCTCGCAGAGCCTTATTTTCTTTTTATTTGGGATGCATTTTGCGCTGTCGTGCAGCAGCCCGGCACATTGAGCAATATTGATATCGGTTCCGTGAACCATTGCCAGGCAGGCACAGGTGTGCATGACACCTATGGTATGAAGGAAGCGCTCCTCATCCATGAATTTGCACAATTTCTTCTGCATTCTGATGATGTCGTATTCTGGCATATTCTGAAGCTTCCTTTCAGGACAGGTAACGTTCAGTCTGACTGAACCGTTACGACA
This sequence comes from uncultured Lachnospiraceae bacterium, assembly GCA_902783305.1. Taxonomy (GTDB): domain Bacteria; phylum Bacillota; class Clostridia; order Lachnospirales; family Lachnospiraceae; genus Blautia_A. Next base: position 4,711 of record CACZQU010000369.1, read on the forward strand.
GGTCTTTGTACAAATGCTGATCCGAAATATAAGACGCAACCCGTTCCGGGACAAAATAGCGGATTTTTCTGCCTTCCTTCGCCCTGCGCCTCAGTTCCTCACTGGAAATATCAATGTTCCGGGAGGACAGGATCCGGATCTCTCCGCCGTATTTGCGTGTAAGAGCGGCAGCCGTCTTCTCCAGAAGTTCTGACGGCAGTTCTCCTCTGTGGGCGACAGCCAGACTGGCGCATGCAAGTATCCTTCCGGGCTCTACCCACTCTTCAAAGTGAATCAGGGAATCCGCACCGGCGAGAAAGTAAAAATCCGTATCCGGGTATTCTGCATGCAGGCTCTCCATCAGCTTATAGGTATAGGAATAATCAGACGGATGCATATCATCCAGTCTCAGTTCGAAGCAGGGATCGTTTTCAATCGCCAGCCTCAGCATCTCCACTCTCTGATCATCGCGGGCTCCACCGCATCGGTTTCGCTTATGTGGTGGATTGCCCGAGGGCATAAACCACACGCTGGAGAGCCCAAGCTCTTCCAGACTGTCCTGTGCCAGTATCAGATGACCATTATGCACCGGGTCAAACGTCCCGCCTAGGATTCCCACCTTTCTCTTTCCTGTCTGCATCTGTTTCTCCCGAAAACGATTGCCGCAATTATTTCTTCGCGGAAGGAAGCTGTATTTTTTTCCGGTCTTCCTTTCCCTCCCGATAAAGCACGATTTTTTTTCCGATAACCTGAACCACCTGGGAACGTGTCCTCGATGACGCCATATCAGCAACATCACGCGGTTCCTGGGTGCAGTTTTGCAGAATGCTGATTTTGATCAGTTCTCTTGCTGTCAGCGCTTCCTCGATAGAAACGGTATTCTCAGGGGTAAGGCCTTCCTTTCCGATCTGGACAACCGGATCCATGGTCATCGCCAGACCCCGCAGGTATGCTCTCTGCTTACTTGTCAGCTGTTCCATTTAACTCTCCGTAATGAAAACCATTGTATTACTTCAGTCAGAGGCACCCGCACTACCATTGCAGCGGCAAAACCACCGCCTGCCGCCATACGTGTAAGGAGCTTTGACTGACCTGCCAGTTATTTATGATTGCAGTGCAAAATGACTCCAACGGATTGTTCCGCGCTTCGCGCTCCCCGGGCCTGGAGTCATTTATAATAGGTAAAATCGAAGCCGTAGATCTGTACCGTATCCCCATCCTGAATCCCGGCCGCTTCCAGCTCATCCAGAATGCCGCCTTCTTTGAGAAATCTCTGAAAGAACGCAAATCCCTTCTCGGAATCCAGATGGGTATAGCCCAGCATTTTTTCGATCCTCGGACCTTCTACCACAAAAACCGTCTCTTTCCCCTCACGCCGTTCGACAGTAAAGGGAAGGTTTTCTGCCATCAGGGCTTCCTGCGGATCGTACTCCGGCTCAAAAACAATCCTCTCCCTGGGAAGAGAGTCCAGAATTGATCTGACCGCAAATAGAAGCTCTCTCACACCTTCTCCCGAAACAGCAGAGATGGGAAAAACCTGCCAGCCCCTGGGCTCACATAACGTCCGGATTGCGCTCAGCACAGATTCCCTTTCCTCTTTGGTGAGACAGTCCATCTTGTTTGCCGCAATAACCTGTGGTCTGTCCTCCAGGTCCTTGCTGTACGCCCTGAGCTCCAGATTGATTTTCTCAATGTCTTCAAGGGGATCTCTTCCCTCTGTGGAAGCCGCATCCACAATATGAATGAGCACCCTGGTTCTCTCGATATGCCGCAGAAACTCATGCCCGAGACCGGCACCATCGCTGGCTCCTTCGATCAGTCCGGGGATATCCGCAATCACAAAGCCGCCGTTTTCCGTGTCCACGACACCCAGCCCCGGCTGCAGCGTGGTGAACGGATAATCGGCAATCTTTGGCCTGGCATTCGTCACACGGGAGAGAAACGTGGATTTTCCGGCATTGGGAAAACCGACCAGCCCCACATCCGCGATCACCTTCAGCTCCAGTCGTACCTCCAGCTCCATAGCCGGCTGCCCGGCCTGGGCAAACCGCGGTACCTGCATTGTAGGTGTCGCGTAATTCATGTTTCCTTTTCCGCCCCGTCCGCCCCGAAGAGCCACAATCCTTCGGTTTCTGCCGGACATGTCGGCGATCACCTTGCCGCTCACCGATTCCAGAACGACCGTTCCTTCCGGTACCTTCAGAACCAGATCCGCGCCGTCGCTTCCGTGCCGCCGGCTTTTGCCTCCATCCTGTCCGTCTTCAGCCTTATACCTGCGGTGATGCCGGTACTCGCCCAGGGTATTCATTCCCTCATCCACTTCAAAAATGATATCCCCGCCTCGTCCGCCGTCGCCGCCGTCAGGTCCGCCATTCGCCACAAATTTCTCCCTGCGGAAGCTTACATGCCCGTCTCCGCCTTTTCCGGAGGCGATAATGATCTTTGCTCTGTCTGCAAACATGCCGTTCTGTCTCCCTGATCAACGTATATACGACTACGGTGCAAAACCGTCATGCTCCCTCACAGACTTGTCCGCGATTGGAGCAATGCCTGTTCACGCCCCTGTTTTCATATGGAGCAGATTTACACCCCAGTCTCAAAGGATATCCGCTATACGAAAAAGGCTTCAAACCATCTGCATGATTTGAAGCCTTTTCGTAACGGTTCAGTCAGTGTCCCGCTTTGCTGCGAGGCAC
>CACZQU010000370.1 GCA_902783305.1 uncultured Lachnospiraceae bacterium
AGCCGGATCGTGGGATTGAAGCTCCCCTGTTCAATGGCGTTGATCGTCTGCCGGGAGACCCCAACCCTGTCCGCCAGCTCCTGCTGGGTCATCCCCATGGCGTTCCGTGCCGCCCGAATCCTGAGATTCACCATACTTCCACTTCCCTTCTCCCGGATTGTATACTATACACGACACGTTTGTCAATTATATTTGACATTATGAACATCTCCATCCAGCCTGGTTTCTGTGTTATAATAAGCCATTCCTTATTCCTTGCGCATGAAGCCGCTGCCGGACCGCGCCGGGCGGCAAAAAGGGAGGATGCTGGAAAATGAAGATTGTTCTGCTGGCGGACCTTCATGGAAATATGGTCGCCACCGAGGCGATGGAGCGGGAGCTGGACCGGATCTGTCCGGATGACATCTGGTTCCTGGGCGACGCCGTCGGAAAGGGCCCTGAGAGCGACAAAACCTGCGATTGGGCCAGGACCCATTGCCGCCACTGGCTGGCTGGAAACTGGGATACCGACATGGTGCGGTATCCGGACTTTAACGCGTATTTTATTCAGCAGCTCGGTCAGGAGCGGATTGACTGGCTGAATTCCCTCCCCCTGGAGGATGAGCTCGAGATCAGCGGCATCCGTTTCCGGCTGGTCCACGGCCGGTTCCTGGATCCCCTGTACCTGAGCTATGATTCAGATGAAAAGCTCCGGGAAGGGTTCAGGTTCCATGACGGCCGGCCGGAAGCCAGCGGTTTGATCTGCGCGGACAGCCACCGGCCCTTTGTCCGGCCGCTGGAGGGTGGTTACGCCTTGAATACCGGCAGCGTCGGAAACAACCTCAGCCTGCCCAGGGCGCATGCGCTGCTCCTTGAGGGAGAAGAAGGGCCGGCCCCGCTGCGGATCACGATTCTTTCTGTGCCCTATGACAATAAAATGGCAGCAGAAAGGGCAGATCTTTATCCTGATCTGCCCCGTAAAGAATCCTTCCAGCGTGAAGTCATGACCGGCATTTATTCCCGGTAATCAGAAGTCCCAGAGGTTGATCCCGAGGGATTCTTCCCTTTTTCTCTTTACCGTTCCTTCCGGCACGGTGACAAACATCTCGCAGGTCGCTCCGACCTTCATCTCCAGCACATGGCCGCCGTGCATCGCGTGATTCTGGTCCGCCAGCGTCGCGTGAAGATGAATGTACGGTTTTCCGTCCATGGATGTGATGTTTCCGTTCAGGCTGGTAATCTCCATAAATGTAGTGATCTTTTCCGGATAATATTCTTTCTTTTCCAGGTCGTATACGCCGATCACAGCGTTGTCCGTCGCACCGATCGCTTCCACCCGGCCCAGGAAGATATGCTCCTCTTCGCAGAGCTTTTTCAGGCTTTCGATAATATCTTCGCCCAGGTCGATCCGGACTATATATGTATTTCCGGACTGCTTGTATTGCATCACGATTCTCCTTTCCCTGCCCGAAAAAAGCCGGCGGCAAATTGTTTGCCGCCAGCATTTTTATATTTTTTTCTCAGCGATTGCGGGCCGGTACGTAGATGTAGTAGCCCCAGGTGATGTCGCCCGCGCGCTTGATCACGTCACGGTTCAGGTCCTTCAGTTCCATCCAGGTGGTGCCGTAGCGCCGCGCGATCCGGGTCAGGGTGTCTCCCCGCTGGATCTGGTAAATTTCAAGGCCCATGACGGGTTCCGGGGGCTTCTTGTATCCGCCCTTGCCACCGACGACTTCTTCCAGCTCATTGACGTTCATTTCTTTGGTATCCATTGTGTTATCTCCTCTCAAATCCTTTTATTTTTTGTTACTTGTCCGGTGCGATTCACCTGACACATGTATATACGCAGCCTTATGGACTGGTGGCAGTATATTTCCTCCATTTCCTGTAAATAATTTGTGTCAAGTGTATCTTTTTTTATTATTATACCATATCTTGTGGGTTCCGTACAGCAAAAAGTGACAGATTTTGAAAAAAAGTATAAATTCCTTGTAATTTATATTTGAATTTATGCGCAATAACTGTTATGATGGTTATGGTTCAAATACAAATTCACAAAATCATATTACAGGGGTTATCTATTATGTACTGTATCAAAGTTACAGAAGGCCGTGAACGTATCGAAATCAGGAAGTACAGCAGTGCTTTCCTGCCCTCCTGCGTCACTGCCGAATCTCAGAAGGCCGGTGCCCGCCCTGTGCGCAGGTTTGTCGTCCCCGGCTATATCTTCACCATCCGTAAGGAGAGCAAGGCCATCCTCGTCCCGCCGGAAGAGTGGCGCGTCATTGAGGCTCTGGCCGATTCCCATCCTTCTTTTATTGATGAGGAGGGCAATATCGTTTCCGGCCCCCTCGCCGCGCTGGCGGATTGCATCGCCGCCGCGAAGGACGATCGGGTTAAAGTCCAGGCCGTCCTCCTGGGTGAAAAGCGCGCCTACTGGATCCCCGTCCGCAGTGCGGCGGAGCTGTCCGCTCCCCCGCCGGAGGAGGAAAAGCCCGAAGTGAAAGCGCCCGTGAAGAAGGATAAAGGAGAAAAGAATATGGAATATACACAGGAACAGATCAGCAGGATTCTCGCCGATGCCGCCTCTTTCGGCGCCCATGCCGCGTCCAAAAACGCCGGCGTCCCCTGGCAGACGATTCTCCGCTGGGCCCGGGAGGCCGGAACGGAGCTCCCGTCCAGGTCTGTCGTGAAGCCCGCCGGCAGGAGAGGCCGCAAACCTGCCGTAAAGCCCGAAGAAGCGGATGCGGACCTGAGCCCCCTCGAACTGGAAAACGCCGCCCTGAGGGAAAAAGTAGCCCAGCTCGAAGCCAAAGTCAAAAAACTCCAAAAAGCAATAGAGCAGCTAATGTAAAATTTCCCAACCGGCAACAGGAACATCAGCCAACCCTGCCGTGTCATCCTGAACCCCCATCACCCCACCGTGTCATCCTGAACGCAGTGAAGGATCCCCTTACGGTTCCCGCTGCAGGATGGCAAACCCAACGAAGATCCCCATAACCACTAACAACTAACCACTAACCACTAAATAAGCCACTGACCACTAACGAAGGAGCACCGCCATGAAAAAAACCTGGGTCATCGTGATCAATGTCTTCCTCATGATCGCCATGCTGACCTTCGTGACCCTTTATTCGTCCTCTGTAAGCCAGGCTACCCTCCGGCGCCAGACCGAACATTTCGAAAACACAACCATCACCATGGAGCATGTCACCCAGAATTACCTCGAGGGTGAGCAGCGCATCTGTGACGTCTGGGCCCATTATATCAACAGCACCAACATGACCATGGAGGAAGCCATCTCTTTCATCCGCACTTCCCATGTGCTCCCCAATGCTTCCGCGCATATTGTGGATCTGGAGACCCTCACCGGCGTCTCCACCCGCGCGCATAACGATACTTCCGATGATTATTCCGTTTCCTATTCCCGCCTGAATCTCCTGAACGATGCCGGCTGGATCAACGAAAACCTGGGCGCCTCCATCAACATCTCCCGCGCCTACACCAATCCCATCAACGGTGAGCAGTCTCTTGCCTTCTGCAATCTCCTGACCCTTCGGGATGCGGAAACCGGCGAGCCGAAGAAAGCAGTCCTGCTCCGGGTGCTTCCCCTGGCGGAGCTGGAGGAGAAATGGGTCTTCCCCCAGGAAGAGTTTGAAACCGCAGAGTATTCCATCATCGATATCGACGGCGACTATATCATCAAGGGCCATTCCTTCAAGAATTCCAGCTTCTTTGAGTTCTACCGTTCCTACAATACCATCGATCTTTCCTCCTCCCAGGAGCTCTTCGGTAAAATCACCTCCCAGACCGGCTCCCTGCGGATGAATAATTCCCGCGGTGAGGAATGTATCCTCGCCTTCACGCCCGTGGTTACCACCGGCGGGTGGACGCTCCTCAGCTTCATGCCCGTCAAAGACCTGCAAGTGAATACGGAAGACTGGCTCCTGATCGGTGTCGTTTCCGCCGGTCTCCTGATCCTCTTCCTCTTTGACCTGGCCGTCATCCTCACCTTCAATAAGCGGCTGCACCACGCAGCCGAAGAGGCTGATGCAGCCAACCGGGCAAAGACCGATTTCCTCTCCACCATGTCCCATGATATCCGTACCCCGATGAACGCCATCATCGGTCTCACCACCATTGCGGAGAAGAATCCCGGCGATGAGGAAGCCACGGCCGAATGCCTGCATAAGATCCGCCTGGCCAGTAATCACCTCCTGACCCTGATCAACGATATTCTGGATATCTCCAAGGTCGAGAGCGGCAAGCTGAACCTCAGCCCCCTCACCTTCTCCATCGTCGAGACCGTGGAGAATCTCGTAAATCTCTCCCAGCCCATGGTCCGGGAAAAGAAAATCGATTTCAATTTCCGCACCAGCGAGATGAAAATCGAATATCTTTACGCCGATCAGCTCCGGCTGAATCAGGTGTATATCAATATCCTTTCCAATGCCATCAAGTATACGGAG
>CACZQU010000371.1 GCA_902783305.1 uncultured Lachnospiraceae bacterium
AAGAATGATGCGGCTGTTTCTGGAACAGCCTCTTGTCGATGTCAAAGAAATCAATCAAAGACTTGATGCAGTGGAAGAGCTCACGCAGAACCCGATGATACGGGATGAGATCCGGGAATACCTTCAGTCGGTATATGATCTGGAACGTCTGGCCACAAGAATCAGCTTCAAGTCGGCAAATCCCAGAGATCTTGTCGCTTTTGCGTCATCTCTTGAGATGCTGCCCCATATCCGTGTTCTCATGAAGGAAATGAAGAGTCCTCTGCTCCGGAGCCTTTATGAGGAGATGGACGAACTGACAGATGTCGTGAAATGGATCCGGGACGCGATCAATGATGACCCGCCGATCGCCCAGAAAGAAGGTGGGATTATCCGGGAAGGATATCACGAGGACGTGGACAGATTCCGCAAATCCCGGACGGATGGGAAGAAATGGCTTTCCGAACTGGAAAGCCGGGAGAGGGAGAGCACCGGCATCAAAAATCTGAAGGTGAAATTCAACCGGGTTTTCGGGTATTCCATAGAGGTGACCAATTCTTTCCGCAGTCAGGTACCCTCTCATTATGTCCGCAAACAGACGTTGGCCAACGCGGAGCGGTATATCACCCAGGAGCTCAAGGAGCTGGAGGATACCATCCTGGGAGCAGAGGATAAGCTCTATGCTCTCGAATATGAACTGTTTTCCCTGGTCAGGGATCAGGTGGGAGATGAAATTGTCAGAATCCAGAGGACAGCAAAGGCAGCGGCTGTCCTTGATGTACTTGCTTCCTTTGCCCTGGTATCGGGGCAGAACGGATATACAAAGCCGAAGGTGGATACGCAGGGAATGATCCAGATCAAAGCGGGGCGTCATCCGGTTGTGGAAAGGATGACCTCTCATGAGATGTTTGTGGCCAATGACACCTTTCTCGATCTCGGGAAAAAAAGAATATCCATCATCACCGGACCGAATATGGCCGGTAAATCCACTTATATGAGACAGACCGCGCTGATTGTGCTGATGGCTCAGATTGGCTGCTTTGTTCCCGCCGAAAAAGCCCAGATTGGGATCGTTGACCGGATTTTCACACGGGTAGGCGCTTCGGATGATCTTGCCAGCGGACAGAGCACCTTTATGGTGGAGATGACGGAGGTGGCCAACATTCTGAAGAATGCCACTTCCCGGAGCCTTCTGATCCTGGATGAGATCGGAAGAGGAACCAGCACCTTTGACGGACTCGCCATCGCCTGGGCCGTCATTGAGCATATCAGCAGCCAGAAGCTTTGCGGGGCAAAGACTTTATTCGCGACACACTACCATGAGCTGACCGAGCTGGAGGGAAAAATCAACGGGGTGATGAATTATTGTATTGCCGTAAAAGAGAAGGGCGATGATATCGTCTTTTTGCGCAAGATCATCCGGGGAGGCGCGGATAAAAGCTATGGCATTCAGGTCGCGAAGCTGGCCGGAGTCCCTGAGCCGGTGATCCGCAGGGCGAAGGAGCTTGTCGAGGAGCTGTCCAAGGCAGATATTACCTCTGCGGTGAGAGACCTGACGGGTAACGGAAAGAAGCATGTTCATTATGATGAAGTGGATATGGGACAGATTTCCTTCCTGGGCATGGTCAGGGATACCGATATTATTGAAGAACTGAAGAGCCTGGACATCGGAAACCTGACACCGATGGAGGCTCTCAATTACCTGTATAATCTCCAGAACAAAATCAAAAACCGGTGGGAATCCGGTTCATGACAAAGGAGGATGATCTATGCGCCCTATAACGGTTCTGGACCAGCAGACCATTGACAAAATCGCGGCAGGAGAAGTGATCGAGAGGCCGGCTTCGGTGGTAAAGGAGCTGGTGGAAAACGCGATTGATGCCGGGGCAACGGCTGTCACCGTGGAGATTACGGAAGGCGGCAAAAAGATGATCCGAATCACAGACAATGGCAGCGGGATAGAGACCGGACAGGTGAAAACCGCTTTTTTCAGTCATGCCACATCGAAGATTGAGAAGGCTGAGGATCTGGAAGGGATTTCTACCCTGGGCTTTCGGGGAGAAGCCCTGAGCAGTATCGCCGCGATATCCAGGGTGGAGCTGATTACCAAGACGCCTTTGCAGATCAGCGGAACCCGTTATCTGATAGAAGGCGGCAGGGAGGTCCTTATGGAAGAGGTCGGAGCACCGGACGGCTCCACCTTTATCGTCCGGGACCTGTTTTTTAATACTCCGGCCAGGAAGAAATTCCTGAAAACCGATACGTCGGAAGCTGTGGAGGTCAGCAGCCTGATGGAGCAGCTCGCGCTTTCTCATCCGGAAATTGCGTTCAAATATATGCAGGGTAACCAGGTCCGCCTGCATACCTCCGGAAGCGGCAGAACCAGGGATGTCATTTATCATGTTTTTGGAAAAGAAGTTACGCGTTCTCTCCTGGAAATCAGTTATCGGAATGAATTTATGACGATTTCCGGCTTTGCGGGAAAACCGGAGATTTCCCGGGGAAACCGTGCCTTTGAAAATTATTATGTCAACGGGAGGTACGTGCGCAGTCAGCTTCTTTCCCGGGGAATCGAAGACGCTTATAAAGGCTTTCTGATGCAGCACAGGTTCCCCTTTGTCCTCCTTGACATCCGCATGGACGGGGATACCGTGGATGTCAATGTCCATCCCCGGAAGCTGGAGGTCCGCTTCTCCCTTTCGTCAGAGGTTTATGAGGGAGTACGTGAAGCAGTGAGAGGAGCCCTTACTCATACAGAGCTGATTCCCAGGGTTCAGGTGGGAAAGGAAGAAAAACAAAAAGATCCGGAGACCTCTGCAAGGCATCTGGAGGTTAAGGAAATCGCCGGGAGAAGAAAAGATGACGCCGGTATGACGGATATTCCTGCCTTTACCGCCCGGCCTTCCGGAACCATGGAAGAAGCTGTTCCCTATATGGCGAGGATCGAGCCTTCGGAGGAACCGGCTCTTTCCAGAGAGGAGGAGTCCTTGTTCGAAGGAACTGTGGCAGCGGGCGGCATCTCTTGTGCGGATACTCCCGTCAGGACATCCTCTTCTGCGGATACTTCTGTATGGGAAGCTTTGGAAGATAAAATGGCTTCCGGGGAAGCTCCTGCGGCTGACACTTCTGTCGTTGACGGCTCCGCTGGGGGAGCTGCTGCTGACGCCTTGGCAGAGGGAACTTGTGCCGGGGTATTAGCAGGGGAAACTGTCGCCGGCACCTTCGCAGGGGGAACCTATGCCGCCGGCACCTTGGCAGAGGGAGCTTGTGCCGCTGGCGCATCTGCAGCGTGGGTCAGTGCCGCTGATGCGTCCGCCGGAGAAAGCATGCGGCAGCAGGATTTATTTGAAGACCGCTTCCTGGATCCGGCCTCCAGGACAAAACACCGGCTGATCGGCCAGCTCTTTGGAACCTACTGGCTGGTGGAATACGGTGACCGCTTTTTTATCATCGATCAGCATGCGGCGCATGAAAAGATTTTTTATGAACGCCTTGTCGAGCAGTTCAGGCAAAGCTCTCCGTCCTCCCAGCAGCTTCTTCCTCCCCTGATCCTCTCACTTACGATGGAGGAGGAGCAGAAGCTTCTGGGCAGTATGGAGCTTTTTGAGAAGGTTGGCTTTGAAATTGAGCATTATGGCGGGAAGGAATACTGTGTCAGGGCTGTCCCGGAAAACCTTTATGGTTTCGGAGAGAAGGAGCTCTTCCGGGAGATCCTGGATCAGCCTCTGTCATCGAAGGGCAGTGACGGCATAGAGCTTTTTGCCCGGAAGCTGGCAACCATGGCCTGCAAAGCGGCAGTTAAAGGAAATCATTCCATGTCCCGGGAAGAGGCGGATCTGCTGATCGATGAACTGCTTGGGCTGAAGGAGCCGTACCATTGCCCTCATGGAAGACCAACCATTATTGAGATGACGAAGACGGACATCGAGAAGAAATTTCACAGGATCGTATGACGGATCCTGAGGAAGGAGCAGGTGTGGCATTTTCCAATTCAGACCCAAGGCCTTTAATTGTTCTGTCTGGACCTACGGCTGTGGGAAAAACGTCGTTGTCCCTGCGGCTGGCTAAGGCAGTGGGAGGAGAAATCATCAGCGCGGATTCCATGCAGGTTTACCGCGGGATGGATATCGGATCCGCAAAGATCCCTCCATCCATGAGAGAAGGAATTCCTCACTACCTTATCGATGAGCTGGATCCGCGGGAGGAATTTCATGTGGTGAAGTTTGCCGCTCTGGCGAAATCGGCCATGGAGACGATATACAGCCATGGCAGCATTCCTTTGCTGGCCGGAGGAACAGGATTTTACATACAGGCCGTAACCCGGGATATTGATTTTACCCAGGCGGACGGTAAAGGAAGTCTGAGGGAGGAGCTGGAGAAGAAAGCGGAAGCTATAGGGGCGCATGCCCTTCATGAAGAGCTTCGTTCGGTCGATGAAGCCAGCGCCGCCCTGATTCACGAAAACAATATAAAACGTGTGATAAGAGCCCTGGAATTTTATTATCAGAACCATTATCCGATTTCCGCTCACAACGAAGAACAGAAAAGCAGGAAGAGCCCATACCGGCTGGCGTATTTTGTCCTGACCCTTCCCAGGCAGGAGCTGTACCGGAGAATTGACGCCAGGGTCGACGAGATGATGAAAAACGGCCTTCTGGAAGAGGTGGAGCGGCTGAAAAGTATGGGCTGCAAAAGGGGAATGTCTTCGATGCAGGCTCTTGGCTATAAGGAGCTTCTGGATTATCTGGAAGGAGACATTTCTCTGGATGAAGCGGTCCGGAGGATCAAGAGAGACACCCGCCATTTTGCGAAACGGCAGCTTACCTGGTTTGCGCGGGAGAAGGATGTGATCTGGATCGATAAAGCGGAATTTGATCGTGATGAGAACCGGATCCTGGAGGAAATGCTCAGGATCCTTTCCCGGCAAGGGTTTTTTGAAACGTTCTGAAAAGTCATTTTGACGCAGGAGGTTATAGTGGATAAGCAGAGAATATACCGTCAGATGGGAATCAGCCCTGAAGTATACCGGCTGGGGATGGAGGCGGAAAAGAGCCTCGCGGAGCGCTTCGCGGGGTTTGATGAAATTGCCGGGTACAATCATCTTAAGGTGATTTCAGCCATGCAGAAAAACCGTGTCAGCGCGGAATGCTTTCACAGCAGCACGGGATATGGATATGATGACTATGGCAGGGATACCCTCGAGAAGGTATACGCAGACACGTTTCATACGCAGAGCTGCCTGGTGAGACCTCAGATCGCCTGCGGAACCCATGCCCTGGCAGTGGCTCTTTCCGGAAACCTGCGCCCTGGGGATGAACTGCTTTCTCCGGCGGGGAGACCGTATGACACTCTCGAGGAGGTCATCGGAATCCGGCCTTCCAGAGGAAGTCTTGCGGAATATGGCGTGACATACAGGGAGGTTCCGCTTCTTCCTGACGGAAGCTTTGATTACCCGGCGATCCGGAAAGCCGTCACTCCAAAGACAAAGCTTGCTGCGATTCAGCGGTCCAAGGGGTACCAGACCCGTCCTTCCTTCAGTGTAAAACAGATCGGCGAGCTGATCGCGTTTCTGAAGAAGATCAAGCCGGATCTGATCTGCATGGTGGATAACTGTTACGGGGAGTTTGTCGATGTGATTGAACCAGGCGACGCAGGGGCGGATATGATGGTCGGTTCTCTGATCAAAAATCCGGGAGGAGGTCTGGCTCCCATCGGCGGATATATCGCGGGAACAACGGAATGTGTTCAGAATGCGGCAAGCCGGCTGATCTGCCCTGGATTGGGACGGGAGGTCGGCGCATCCCTGGGAGTGAACCGTTCCTTTTATCAGGGCTTTTTCCTTGCGCCTATGGTGGTCAAGGGAGCGCTCAAGGGCGCTGTTTTTGCCGCGAAGGTATATGAAACGCTGGGCTTTCGTGTTGTGCCGGACAGCATCGAGCCAAGACAGGATATTATCCAGTCGGTGATCCTGTCAGACCGGGAAAGGCTGATTGCCTTTTGCGAAGGTATCCAGGCTGCTGCTCCGGTGGACAGCTTTGTGAGCCCGGAGCCGTGGGATATGCCGGGTTATGACTGTCCGGTGATCATGGCTGCAGGAGCCTTTGTCCAGGGGTCATCGATTGAGCTTTCCGCGGACGGACCCTGCAGGGAACCCTATGCGGTTTATTTCCAGGGCGGACTGACCTATGAGCATGCGAAATATGGGATCCTTCGTTCTGTACAGAGGCTGCTTGAAAAAGGACTGATCTCGTTATGAAAAAAATCCTGATTGTGGGAGGAGGAGCCAGCGGGCTGGCTGCCGGTATCTGGGCGGCGAGAGAAGGAGCCGATGTAACCATATTGGAAAGAAACGACAAGCCGGGGAAAAAGCTTTGTGCCACCGGAAACGGAAGGTGCAATTTCACCAATTTACATCCGGCTGAGGATTCTTACAGAGGAAGCCATCCTGATTTTGTCCAGAAGGCTCTCTCGGCCTTTGGTCCCGAAGAAGCCGTCCGTTTTTTTGATGATCTTGGGGTTCTGTGCGTCAGCCGGGAGGGGCTGATGTACCCGAGAAGCATGCAGGCTGGCACGATATCGAATGCTCTTGTGGACGGATTTATTTCTTCCGGGGGCAGGATGAAAACCAGGGAACGGGTACACCGTGTCGAAAGAACCGGAAAAGACGGATTTCTGGTGTACACGGATACCTGGCAGTACAGTGCGCACTGCATTATCCTTGCCTGTGGATCTGCAGCTTCCGCAATTTCAGGTGCCGGAATGGACGGTTATGAGCTGGCGCATAGTCTGGGGCATCATATTGTCAGGCCTTTGCCGGCGCTGACGGGGTTACGCTGCGGCGGCAAAGGCTTTGCCTCCTGGGCCGGAGTCAGAACGCAGGCTGATGCATCGCTGCTGATCGATGGAAAAATCATAAAGACGGTTTTGGGAGAGGTCCAGCTGACCGATTACGGTGTGTCGGGAATTCCGGTTTTTGACCTGAGCCGGTATGCGCTCAGGGCTTTGGAGGAGGGCTTCAGGGTGGAGCTCAGCCTGGACTTTCTTCCGGAGATTCCCGGTGATGAGGCGGAAGCGTTCCTGAACAGGAGAAAGGCTCTCTGCCCGAATAAGACGGTGAGGGAACTTTTGTCCGGATGGTTTCCGGAGAAGCTGGCCAGGATCCTCAGCACCCGGAAAGACCTTCTTCGGGCGCTCAAGGATTACCGTCTTGACGTGGCGGGAGGCCTGTCCTTTGAACATGCCCAGGCCTGCAGCGGAGGTGTGGACACGCGGGAGGTGGATCCGGAGTCGATGGAATCTGAGCTTGTTCCCGGGCTGTATCTGTGCGGAGAGCTTCTGGATATCGATGGGAACTGCGGAGGATTCAATCTGCAGTGGGCATGGGCGAGCGGCAGATGTGCCGGGATCCATGCTGCCCTTGACGTGAACGGGACAGGAGGAGAATCATGATACAGATCACTCAGCTGAAGCTCCCCATTGACCACAGTCCGCAGGAGCTGGAAGCCAGAATCCGTGCTGTTCTGGGATGTAAACAGACCCCTTTTACCTTCACCATCGGTAAGAAATCTCTGGATTCCAGACACAAAGAATCCAAATTTTTCGTTTATACTGTCAACGTGGAGATTCCATCTGAGAAAAAATGGGTTTCACGGGCAAGGAAATCCACGGTGTCTATGGTCAGGGAAACTCTCTACCGGTTCCCGGAAGTTTCTTCACCTGCTCCGGAAAACCGGCCGCTGGTTGTCGGAAGCGGGCCGGCCGGATTATTTGCCGCATGGTATCTGGCAAGGGCGGGATGGAATCCGGTGATTCTCGAGCAGGGTCAGGACGCGGCGGCGAGAAAAGCGGCTGTCGACCGGTTCTGGAACGGCGGAGTACTGGATCCGCTCTCCAACGTTCAGTTTGGGGAAGGAGGAGCCGGTACCTTTTCCGATGGAAAGCTGAATACTCTGGTAAAGGACCCCAGGGGCAGAAACAGGGAGGTATTGCTCCGGTTTGTCAATGCGGGGGCTCCTCCTGAAATTCTATATGAACAAAAGCCTCATTTAGGCACAGACCAGCTGGTATCCATTGTGGTTGAGCTGCGCCGCCAGATTGAGCAGATGGGAGGTTCATACCGCTTCGGGACGAAGATGACCGATCTGATTACGGAGTCCGGCCGGGTACGGGGTGTTATGGTCCGGACCCCTTCGGGTCAGGAGGAGTTTGTACGGACGGATATCTGCGTGCTGGCGTTGGGACACAGCGCCAGGGATACCTTCCGGATGCTGTACCGCAGGGGTGCAAGGATGGAGCCGAAAGCTTTTGCCGTCGGACTGCGTGTGGAGCACTCCCAGAAAAGGATTAATCTCGCCCTTTACGGAGAAGAAGAAAACCCGCTGCTGGGAGCGGCAGCATACAAAGTGACGCATACCTGCAGTAACGGACGGGGAGTGTATTCCTTTTGCATGTGTCCGGGAGGGTATGTGGTCAACGCCTCTTCGGAGCCGGGACATCTGTGTGTCAACGGGATGAGCTACAGCCGGCGGGACAGCTCGAATGCCAACAGCGCGGTTATTGTCACGGTACGGCCGGAGGACACCCTGGGCGGCGGTCTGTTTGGGGGGGTTGAATTTCAGCGGCAGCTGGAAAAAAAAGCTTTTGAAACGGCAGATGGAAAAATCCCTGTTCAGCGCTGGGAGGATTTTCTGAGATGCAGTCCATCCTCCGGGTTTGGGTCGGTTCTGCCCCGGATAAAGGGAGCTTATGCTCCGGAGGATGTCCGTCATATCCTGCCTCCGGAGCTTGCGCAATGTATTGAGGAAGGGATCCGCAGCTTTGGGAAAAAGATACCGGGCTTTGATGATCCCGATATGCTGCTTAGCGCTGTGGAGAGCCGCAGCTCTTCTCCCATAAGGATTCTCCGCGATCCCGCGACCTTTCAGTCCGTTATTCAGGGGCTGTATCCCATCGGAGAAGGAGCCGGATATGCGGGGGGCATTACTTCGGCCGCGATGGATGGGATCAAAGCTGCCGAAATGATTCTTACGGGTGTAGCAATCCCATAGAAAATGTGATACTATACTAAGGCAGATGCTCATTCAGACGGAATGGCCTGCTTCAGGATCTTTTCTCCTGGAGGCTTTGAGAGCGCTTGCAGGATTGATGATGAAAAAGAAGAATGAGAACAGGCCCGGTACGGTGAAAGCTCTGCCGCAGGATGCAAGACCTTATGAGAAATGCATCCGCTATGGCACAGCAGCCCTTAGCGACAGGGAGCTGCTCGCGGTGATTATCCGGTCGGGGATAGCGGGGCAGAATGCCCTTGAGCTTGCGGAAACCGTGCTGTGCGCGATGGGGAATACTCCATATCCCGGACTTCACGGACTGCTTCACGCTTCCATCAGGGATCTGATGAAGATCCCGGGTGTGGGGAAGGTAAGGGCCGTTCAGCTGATGTGCGTAGGAGAGCTTTCAAAGAGAATCTCTTCTTCGGAGGTCAGACAGAACCTGAATTTCTCAAATCCGGGCTCAGTAGCCGGGTATTTTATGGAAAAACTCCGCCATGAAGAGCAGGAGAATATTATTGTCCTGATGCTGGACAGCAAAAACCATCCGATGGGCGAGCCTGTGCTCTCCAAAGGAACGGCGAATGCCGCCATGATTACGCCCCGGGAGATTTTCATGGAAGCATTACGGTTTCACGCGGTCAGTATTATTCTGATTCACAACCATCCCAGCGGAGACCCGAATCCCAGTAAAAACGACCTCGAGCTGACACAGAGAGTATCACAGGCCGGAAAACTGGTCGGGATTCTTCTTCTGGATCATATCGTCATTGGAGACAGAAAATATATCAGCTTCCGGGAACAGCAGCTTTTTGCTTTTGAATAACCAGATCCTGCGCCAGGCCGCAAAGCGGCGGGTCACTGGAGTACAGGACCGGGTATATGGGTGGTTCGCCCAGGATTTACCGGTAAGGCAAGAGGCATCGCAGATTCTTTCTGCATACCATATCGACAGAGGATTAAGCATGCTATTTGAAAAAAAGTATGGAATTGATATCGGAAGCAGCTATATCAGAGTCTATTCCGCTTTCCGGGATAAACTGGTCACGGATCATAACATGATCGCGTACCGCGGCCATACGATTCTGGCTACCGGCAGCGAAGCGTATGAGATGTTTGAAAAGGCTCCTTCGGATATACGGATCGATACTCCTATGGCATTCGGAACCATCTCAAACCGTGAGCTGCAGGAGATCATTCTCTACCAGATGATGAGGGGAGAGGACCGTTTTCCTACCAGAGGGTGCAAGGTCTATTTCGCGGTGCCTTCCGACATCAGCGCTCTGGAGAGGAGGGCATACTGGGAGGTTGTCAACGGGAACTGGATACACAGAACCCGGGTTTACGCAGTGGAGGCGTCACTGGCTGACGCGGTAGCCCTTGGACTGGATATCGACAAGGCGTCCGGCTCCATGCTGGTCAATATCGGATCGCAGAGAACCCGGTTTTCCGTGCTGGGAGACGGGAGGATCATCATGAACCGTGAGTTTCCTGTCGGAGGCTCTCAGATCAATGAAGGGATTGCGCAGGAAATCCGGCGCAAATATCATCTGGTCATCGGGGAAAAGACCGCCAACAGGCTGAAACTGGCCATGGGGAGATTATATGACCAGCGCGAAGAAGCCCGCAAGGTGGTGGGGCTGGACAGTGTATCCGGACTTCCCCGTGAGGAAGTGATCTCGGCTGACGTGGTCAATACCGGTATCATGAACAGTATCAATGATCTGGCAGCCCAGATGAAAGTGTTTTTTGAGCGCATTCCTCCCCAGGTGGCGTATACCGTTTCCAGGGAAGGCATTTACCTGACCGGGGGATCCGCCAGGATCCCGCATATCGACAAATATCTGGCAAGCTGTACAGGATTCATGTTTAATCTGTCTGATCTGTACGAGGGATCAACGGTCAGAGGACTGCAGAAGATCATGATGAGCAGGTCTTTGTCCAGGCATGCCCAGGCGATTCATATGAGGAGGCTTTAAGAAAAGGACAAGGGGCAGCTGTTCAGTCAGGCTGAACAGGTACGCATCGGGCGTGGCGCTGACGCGCATTCCGAGTACGCCCGATGCCTGATGGTCAAGGCTTTTTACACGCCTCGCGCAGCAAGTGCGCGAGGCTGACTGAATAATTACGATAAGGGATTCATCTATGAAAAAAATGCATAAGCAAGTCCGGTTCCATCTGAAAAGCAAACATCTGCTTGGAATCATGACCCTCTTTTGCATTAGCTGTATGCTGGCTGCTTTCGCGGCAGGGATCAGCACGGCTCCGCTGCAGGAAGGTGCCAGCCTGGCAATTGTTCCTTTTGAAAAAAGTATCCTGGGTGTCAGCAGCTTTTTTTCCCAGATCCGGCAGCGGATGCGTGAAAAAGAGGAAATCATATTTGAAAATGAAGAGCTGAAGGCAGAGATTGACTCTCTGGTCAGCGAGAACAATAAACTGATCCAGGATCAGGAAGAATATAACCACCTTAAAGAGCTTTATAAGCTGGATCAGGATTATCTGGATTATCCCAAGGTGGCGGCCAGGATCATTTCCAAGGATCCCGGCAACTGGTACGATACCTTTATCATCAACCGCGGATCCAGAGACGGAATACGGGTAAACAATAATGTGATCGCCCAAAGAGGACTGGTAGGAATCGTGACGGACGTCGGCAGCAGGTGGGCTGCAGTCCGTTCCATCATCGACGACAGCAGCTCTGTCAGTGCCATGACCATCACCAGTGAGGACAACTTTATTGTGCACGGCGATCTGGAGCTGATTGATGAGGGAAAGCTGAAATTTGAGCAGCTGTATGACATAGAAGGTATTGTCACCGCAGGGGAGAGAGTTGTGACCTCGAACATCAGTGAAAACTATGTGGAAGGTTTGTTTATCGGATATATCAATGAAGTGGAACAGGATTCCAATAATCTGACGAAGACAGGAACCATTGTGACGCCGGTTGATTTTGCCCATCTGAGGGATGTCTTTGTGATCACGGTCAACAAGGAGGATTTCCGGTCAGAGGAAAGCGGGTACGGAGACGCCGTGGGAGCGGAGGAACCCTCTTTGGAGACGGAGAATCCTTCGGCTGAGGATTATGAAGATGAGGCTGTCTATGAAGACAACGCGGACGAGGGCCTCTATGAGGGGGAATACGCGGAGATTTATGAGGAAAGCTATGATGACTGGTATGAGTGATCCCGGAAGGGAAAGCGTTGACAGGAACAGCCTGATTTCCGGAAATTGTTCTGCGCTTCGCGCTCACCGGAATCCGGAGTCATGGACAGGAAGGAGATGAAATGAAGAGCCGCATTTCCCTGCTGATCCTGATTGTTGTCTGTTTTCTGATACAGACAACGATGCTTGGGCGGATTGCGATCGGTCAGATCAAACCCAATTTACTCCTTATCCTCTGTGTCTGCATGGGGCTGATGAGAGGGAGAAAAAGAGGCCTGTGGACCGGTTTTGCCGCAGGGCTTCTGATCGATCTTTTTTTTGGAGCGGTTTTTGGCTTTTATGCCCTGGTATATATGTATGTAGGCTATTTCAGCGGTTATGCCCATATGATTTACTATGACGATGACATCAAGGTACCTCTCGGCATGACGGCCTGCGCAGATCTGGTTTATAATCTCGCGGTTTACTGTCTGCAGTTTCTGCTCAGAGGACGTGTGAACCTGCAGGTTTATCTTTTCCGGATCATCCTGCCGGAGGTCTTTTACACCACAATCCTTGCCCTGATCGTATATTACCCGATTCGTTCCTACGTTTACCGGTTCGACAAGCCTTACTGGAAGGAAGGTGCATCCATTTGGGTAATCAAATAACACTATGGTTCAGGAAACTGAAGATCCGCCGGACCTCCGTTCTCCTTCTGCTGTTTTTTGTGATGTCCTTTATTCTGGTGCAGGAGCTGTTTCAGCTCCAGATCATTGAAGGGCAGAATTTCATTTCCACCTTTCAGAGCAGGACCACCAAGAACAGAGTGATAAAAAGTGCCAGAGGAAAAATATATGATGGAAAAGGAAACCTGCTTGCGAGAAATATTCTGTCTTATTCTCTGACACTCGAGGATAACGGATCCTATGATTCTCTCCGGGTGAAAAATCTGGCATTGAACTCCATTGCCTACCGTGTGATCAAGATCCTTGATAAAAACGGAGATTCCCTGTCCAACTCATTTCACATCATTGTGGATGAAAACGGCCAGTATGCTTTTGACGTTTCTCCGGGCTTTACCTTGAGCCGGTTTAAAGCGGATATTTACGGGCAGGCTTTGATTGACAACCTCACGAAGGAGGAAGCAGACGCGACAGCCCAGGAGATGATCGATTATCTGACAGGACCGGAGCGTTTCTGCATTATCCTGGAGGGCGAGGAGGCTTATACACCGGAAGAGCTTGCTTCGGTCGGCCTTCCTGAGAAGTTTTCTCCGGAGGATCTGCTGCGTATTGCCATCATCCGTTATCAGCTCAGCACAAACAGCTTTAAAAGATATATGCCTGTCACAATTGCCACGCATGTGTCGGAGGAATCTGT
Source organism: uncultured Lachnospiraceae bacterium (assembly GCA_902783305.1). GTDB lineage: Bacteria > Bacillota > Clostridia > Lachnospirales > Lachnospiraceae > Blautia_A. Next base: position 13,551 of record CACZQU010000371.1, read on the forward strand.
CGCCGCGATAATGGAAAATCAGGCGACTCTTACCGGAGTGGAGGTCGTGGAGGATTCCACGAGGGAATATCTCAGTGATATCAGTATGGGGCCTGTTCTGGGCTACATCGGGCAAGCCTCCGCTGAGGAGCTGGCGGATCTGAGAAAGCAGAACCCGGATTACGCAAATGACGCGGTGATCGGAAAAGCGGGATTGGAGCAGTCCTTTGAACTGACTCTTCAGGGGACAAACGGGGAAGAGACGCTGACGGTCGATAACCTGGGCAAGGTTCTGAAGATTGACGAAACAACCCAGGTCGATCCGATTGCGGGGAATGATATTTACCTTACCATTGATCCGGACTGGCAGAGCGCGATTTATGAGATTCTGAAGCAGCGGGTTGCCGGTATTCTGCTGAGCAAGATTACCGCAGAAAAAACCTTCAATTATGAGAACATCATCGATGCGGCTCAGATTGAAATTCCGATATATGACATCTATTATGCTCTGATCGACAACAGTATCGTGGATATCCGCGAATTTGAGAGAGAGGATGCCTCTGAGGTTGAGAAAAATCTGAACAGAAAATTCCAGAAAAAGCAGAAGGAAGTGTTTGAGCTGATCCGCAACCGGCTGACAGGCTTCAACCTTCCTGCATATAAAGACGAGACGGTGGAGGTTCAGGCTTATCTGTCGTATATCTGCGATGATTATCTGACGAATACGGTGAAGGTCATTTCCGCCGACTCCGTGGATACGGGCGACGAAACCTATCTGGCCTTCAACAAGACGGAGACGATCAGCCTGAAGGATTATCTGACCTACGCGGCAAGCCAGAACTGGCTGGATATTTCCGTGCTGTCACCGGAGGGCACCTACCTTGATTCACAGGAGGTGTACCAGGCTCTGACCGATTTCATCGTGGAGGATCTGAAAACCGATTACGGTTTCTCAAAGCTGCTGTACAAATACATGCTCCTGGATGAGACCGTCCTGGGAACCGAGATTGAGGAATGTCTGTATGAACAGGGGGTTCTCACAAAGGAAGATGATGAACTCTATGACAGCCTGATATCGGGAGCGATAGGCGGCTATGACTTTATTGTCAGCAAAATTGCCAGTCTGGAGATTGAGCCGTCGGATCTGGCCTTGATGCCATGCTCCGCATCCGCGGTAGTCGTGGATGTGAATTCCGGGCGGGTGCTTGCCTGCGTTTCCTACCCCGGGTATGAAAATAACCGGCTGGGAAACAGCAGGGATACGGATTATTTTGCCAAGCTGGCTCTTGACCAGTCAAGCCCTTTCTTTAACAGAGCGACACAGCAGAGAACGGCGCCTGGTTCTACCATGAAGCTGCTGTCAACGATAACGGGGATGCAGGAAGGTGTCATCAACGATGATTATTATGTGGATTGCACAGGCTCCTTTGACCTGATCGAGCCCCCGATCAATTGCTGGAATATCTATGGCCACGGCTCTATTGAGATTCGTGAGGCTATCCAGGAATCCTGTAATTACTATTTCAATATGGTAGGCTTTCTGCTGGGCAAGGTGGGGAACCGTTTTTCCGAATCCCAGAGCCTTGGAGCTCTCCAGAAATACGCCAGCCAGATGGGGCTGGACAAAAAGACCGGTATCGAGATCATCGAGGCCGCTCCCCAGGTGTCCAATGCCCTCGCGGTTCCTTCCTACATGGGTCAGGGAACTCATCTTTATACCACTACACAGCTCGCCCGTTATGTGTCCGTAGTTGCAAACCGCGGAACGGTGTATGATCTGACGCTGCTGGACAAGGTCACAGATCCGGAGGGAAATGTGATTGAGCTCAATGAGCCGAAAATCATCAACCAGCTCAACGTCCCGGATAATGTCTGGGAGGACCTCCATGACGGAATGAAGCGGGTGGTGGAGACACACCGGCAGTTCGACAATGTGCAGTTTGACGTATCCGGAAAAACCGGAACGGCAGAGCTGGATCTGTACCATCCGAATCATGGTCTGTTTGTAGGCTTTGCTCCTTCTTATGATCCGAAGTACGCCATCGCGGTACGCATTGCTAACGGATATTCATCCGGTAATGCCTGCCTGATTGCGGCAGATATTATTCAGTATATTTTTGAATTGGTTGATCCGGCTTACATTATCACCGGATTCGCTTCTGATGATGTCAGTGATGTATCCAATGACTGACACCGTTCGCAACGGATCCTGTCAGACATGAACTGTCATTTATCGAGGAGAGAATATGTTCAGTCACTATAAACTCAGGTTTTACAACTACAGGCTGGTGCTTATGCTGGCTTCCATCAGCGCCATCGGAGTACACCTGGTGGGAATCGCCATGTCCAGCCTCAGGACCAGGCAGCTGGGAGGTGTTGCCCTTGGCATGTTCGTCATGTTGGTGGTTTCTTTCATTGATTACTCGTGGATTCTGAATTTTCAATGGTTTATTTATGGGTTTAATATCGTCATGCTGCTTGCTGTCTATGTTTTCGGAAACAATATCAATGGAGCGACCAGATGGGTCAGCCTTGGAGGTTTCCGGTTTCAGCCGACAGAGCTCTCCAAAATTATTATCATTATTTTTTTCGCGAAATATCTGATGGATCATGAAGAGGACATGAATACTCCCCGTACGATTCTCCGCGCCCTGATCCTGCTGGGAATCCCTCTTATGCTGATTTATATTCAGCCTGACCTGAAAAATACCATCACGATCATCGTCATTTTCTGTATCCTGTATTTTATTGCAGGACTGAGCTATAAAGTGATTCTCAGCGC
>CACZQU010000372.1 GCA_902783305.1 uncultured Lachnospiraceae bacterium
CGATCGCGCACAGAATCATATCGATCTCCGGATCACGAAAGGCCTGCAGAAGATCCTCTGCACGTTTTTCCGGATATGTTTTAACATATTCCAATCCTTTCAGCGCATGCGGCATGAACTTTACATGTAATCCGTATTCCTTCAGCCTTCTGAGACCGATCTCCACCTCAAACTGCACGTCTGGTTCTCCGATAATTCCTCTGGAAAGGCTGACGATGGCAACATTTCTGATCATATTCTTCTCCTATTGCGAACCTGTTTTTGTGATCCAGTCATCCAGGAACCGCATCTGTTCCTCTGTATGAAACCAGTGCTCACTAAGCACTTCCATACGGAAAGCAGTGATCTGTCGTTCTCTCATTATAGTGACCCAAAGTTCACTTGTCAACACTTTTCCCTGGATTTATGCCTGCAGGAATTATTACCCTTTACGGAACATGTCTTTACGGTAAGGATATTCCCGCCGCAGGTCCTGCCTGCGAATCTGCAGGTGCCTTCCAGCCGCGTTTCTTTAAAAGCACTTCCCGCTCGATCTTCGCGATGCAGTACCCGATGCAGGGCTCCTGCTTTCCGTAAGCGCAGGTCCGGCAGTCCAGTATCGGAACACCATTCTCATCAAATTTCTTCTTCGGCTTTTCCGGAAAAGGGATCAGGTACAAGCACTCCTTTCTGCTGCAGCCCCTGATGCGGCCTGCCCAGTAGTAGCAGTACCGGAAGTCCCTCGGTTATCCTCCCCATTCTGTCAAGCGATTATAAATCAATTTCGCAAGACTTTTTTAGGGCTTCCTTACATATATCTGTCAATTTGATATTCTGACTGTTTCATCCACACATTTCCATCTGTGAATCAAGATGGAAAACGATAGAATTAGTGATTGGCGACGAACGGCTCCATGCATTGAATGCTGGAATTCGCAAAAAGGGTAAACTAAATAAGCCATCGTTTGTTATTGTTTTAACGAACAACTATGAACGGCATTCATTAACCCCTTATCCTGCTACGCGACGAACCTCCCGTGTCCACCAGAGTATCCGGTCATCCTTGTCATCGGTGCCGGCCTCGAACTTCCTTCGTACCGTCTGTCGTAACCAGGGCGCCGACTATGCTCCTCTCCAGGGTCGTGCCCTATGGACTTAATATCTGTCGGCTGCCAGCTCGTTCCCTCGCTGTTTTATGTGGATCCCGGCAGGGCCGGGCTGAAATTCACAGGCCGCTTTTCTCTGAGGCACTGACCGGATTGATTTCCCGGACAGCGGACGTTCCCCTTCAGATTCCAGTTACCCGCTACAGTCTTTCCACTCGGGCGAGTGGCTGGTTACCCGGATACCGGTTCCACGGTATCCGTTCCGGCGCAGCCGGGATCGATATTGAAGTAGTGTCCTGATATGTTTCAATACCCATCCCGACAGCGTCTGCCTATTGCTTCATGTTTCTGCAGATCTGGTTTGGTTCAGAATCAAAGACGGAATACCACGGCTTTTCAACTGCCTATAGCATCCGGAACGGCTTCTTTTACCGACCCTCGTTCCGCTGATGCCACAAGACCCTTCATAGCCCTGCATATTTTCCGGATCATTTCCATACCTTCGCCTGTGATTACTTCACCCTTCATCCCATAGAGAACGAGGTCAAGCTGGTTCGCAAGTTTCCCTGCTTCTGTCACCGCCGAACTAACCCTTGTATTGTCCATCCGTTTGATATCCCCGAGCATCTTCTTCTCATCAAAATCCTCATCATGGGTAACCATGGCATAGAAAATCCGGAGCAGCTTATTGCACATGGCAATATTTGCCTTAATGGGTTTTAATGGATTGTCCGTCCGTTTCATGAAGTGATCCTTAAGCGGCTTAAATGCAGGTGTGTTCTCCAGTAAAGCTGTCAGTACCCGGTAGAGTGCTGTCCGGAGCTCCGGACACCCCCGCTTGCTGATACGGGCCTCTCCTTTATGTTTCCCGGAGCTTCGGATAATGATGTTCAACCCCGCCAGCTTGACCAGCTGTTTCGCATTGCTGAATCTTTTCTTCAGATCCCCGACAATCGCAAAGAAGCCGGCTACAGTCCTGTAGGAAATCCCTTTTATCCCCAGCAGGTGCTGTGCCCCCGGGATCAGCACGACGGTCTTCCTGACCAGCTTTTCCGCACCTTCCTCCGTTTCAATGGCAAGCTCCAGCTTCCTGATGATGCAGCCCAGCTCATACCTGGCTGTTTCTGCACCGTCTATAATGGCGTATCCTTTGCTGTCGAGCATCGCATTTATGATCTTTTCAGCCCTGATTTTCGTCCCGTGTAGGCCGCTTTCTTTCCAGATGTTCAGGATCCCCTCTATACCCAGATCAAGAATGTCCTCCGGCAGGGCTGCCTTCTTCAGGACAGCAAGGGAAAGGGCACACGTGACACCTTTACCTTTGCCAAAACAGGATTCATACCCGGGCAGGTGTTTATCCAGATATCCATGCAGCTCATTCGTGTACCGCGTCGTGTCTTCTGTGCATCCCTCCAGGAGACGGTATGCCTTCCGGATCTCGGCATATATGCCTTCCGGACGGTAGTATGGGGTCCAGTCCCCAAGGGCCATCAGGAGCCCTATTCCCTCCGGATCCTTGTTATCATCTTTCTTCTGGCTGCCGTCAACGACTTCTTCTATTTTCTTCATGTGGTTCTGGTTCACCGTTACCACCATGAGCCCCATGCTTTCCAGCTTGATGGCGAGATTCAGCCAGTAATGCCCGGTCGGCTCCATCCCGAATACAGCTTCATCATACCCTATGGACTCCTGCATCGTCTTTGTGCAGTCAAGCAGGTCTTTAAACCCTTTGCTGCTGTTACTGAAACGATAGGTCTTTTGGTTAAAGACAATCCGGGTATGGTCCATGTATTTCACGTGGAGTAACCACTTTCCGACATCGATCGCCACAAAAAGTCTGTTTTTTACTTGTTCTATCTTCTCGTTCGTAGTATAATGCATGCTCATAGGATACCTCTTTCTATATCGGGTCTGTTTCGTGGATGCTACAGCTCTGATTATACAAGGAGGTTCCTTTTTTGTCTCTCACAAAATCGCGGGGCTGCTGTCTGTATCCGCCGGCCTGGTGTCTGCCGTGAGCCTTCCGGGGATATAATCAACCTTCCGGGTTGCAAGGGAGTAAAATATCCGTATCAGCTTGCAGCTGATCACGATAATCGACTGCTTCTTCTTTAATGGGTTCTCTTTCCTCGTCGTGTAGTGCAGGTGCAGTGCCTTGAATTCCGGATTGTTCGCCACCAGCATCAGCGAAGCATCAAACAGCAGGTGCCTCAGCCTCTTGCGACCCCTGTGGCTGATCCTTGTCTGCCCCTGGTGTTTCCCGGAACTGCACTCTACCAGTGAGAGTCCTGCCAGTTTCTGGATCTGCCTCGGGTTTCTGAACCTGCTCAGTTCCCCGGTCTCCCCCAGAAAACCGGTTACGGTCCCTACCCCTACGCCGGGGATGCTCAGCATGTGTTTCGCTTCAGGCAGCTTTTCGCATAATTCTTCCAGTTTCTCCGTTACCTGTTCCAGCTGTTCCTGCTTCCTTTCAAGGTCTTCAATCAGAACCTGTACATAGAGACGCTCTGCCTCCCGGCCCTGGACCGTGCCAATGCTTTCCTTCGCAGCCTCAAAGAGGGCGCCAGCCTTCTTCATCCCGACCCCGCGGACTTTGCTGGCTCTCCAGATCCTGTTGATCCCTTCTGTCCCCAGTTTTACAATCTCATCCGGGAACGGGGCAGCCTTCAGGATGAGCAGTCCGCTCTTTGCCGTGAAGACTCTGTATACGGACATGTATTCCGGAAAATGTATCGACAGCCATCTGTGCAGGCTGTTCTTGTCTGCCACTATAGCCTTGATAATCTCA
>CACZQU010000373.1 GCA_902783305.1 uncultured Lachnospiraceae bacterium
AAATCTGTCCAGGGCTGCATCAATGAGCTGAAGATGATCCTCGACTGGAACGAAGATGAATTTGATGAGGATTACTACAAAGATCATGAATTTGTAGCCGGTGACGCCGCAGAGCTGTCCAGGCATGGCGTCCATGCAGAGTATCTCCCGACTCTTAAGGCTCTCAAGGAAGAGATCCAGGCTTATCTTGACTGGGCCGAGCCGCAGCTCGACGCAGGCGTTCCGGAGAATCAGCTCACCCTCTTCTCCACCCTCAACCTGCATATCTTCCAGACTTACTATGGCGGCCTGCGCCAGAGCGCGGACGGCAGCGAATGGATCTACGGCAATGTCGATCTGGTCAAGCAGTTCATCGAGGACGGCCAGGAGCTGAAGCAATGGCTTGAATCCATGGGCTCCACTTTTGTGGAGGACACCCAGCCGACGCTGATCGGTGCCCTGTGGTACAGGGAAAACGAGTTTATCGGCGCCAATGTAGACACCGACGGAGACGGTGAGACCGAGGAGTACGGCGGCCGCTGGGGCACTTATTTCGTCGCTCCTCTTACTTCCTTCCTGAACGCAAACGAAGAGAACCAGGTGATGCTGCGCACGACAGCCACAGAGCTGATCGTTGAGGACGGCAAGGTGACCGGTGTTAAGGCAGTAAGGAATGATGGTACCGAGGTCACTGCTCATGCCGCAAAGGGTGTCATTCTTGCCACCGGCGGATATGCAGCCAACATTGACATGGTTCTCGACAATAACATCTACTGGTCTGATGAGTATCTGACCAAAGCGACCAAAACCACCAACAGAAGTTCACAGCAGGGTGACGGCATCACCATGGCAGAAGCTGTTGGCGCGGCAAGCACAGGATTGGGCTTCACCCAGCTGATGCCGATCTCCTGGGTTGACAACGGGAATCTTGCCTTTGGCGGCGGCAACTATGCGGTATGGATCAATCCGACCACCGGCAAGCGTTTCGTAGATGAAGGTTCCGAGTGCGACGTGCTGTCTCTGGCAGAATTCCGCAATGGAATTGAAGTCAACGGCACCCAGGGTGTGTTTATCGAGATTTATAACGCCGATCAGATGATGCCGGCTCCGACCCAGCTTGCGGACGGAGATTATCCGGGACGTTATTACCGCAGAACACCGGACCAGCTTGGCGAGCTTTTTGAGGAGCTTGGTATCGAGGCAGATCCGGAGGTTGTGATCGATACAATCCGCAAGTACGACGACGTCGTCATGAACGGCGGAGAATTCGAGGATGTTGGCAAAGCGATCGCCTCCCGCACCATCGGCAACGTCGAGAAGAACGATGACGGTTCCTACAATCCGGATACCTATGATCTGGACGGCACGCTGCTGACCATCCGTCTGATGGCTCCCAGCACCCATCATACCATGGGCGGTCTCGTGGTAGATACCCAGCGTCACGTCCTCGATGCCGACGGCAATGCCATCCCCGGCCTTTACGCCGCAGGCGAGGTAACCGGAGGAATCCATGGCGGCAACCGTCTTGGCGGCAATGCCATCGTCGAGATCTTTGTCTCCGGAAGAACAGCCGCCAAGGCTGTTACGGAGGATAACGCATAAGCTCTTCCGTATTCATAAGCGGTTAAAAAAAGGGGGAGTTCCCGGCAGATATCGCCGGGAACTCCCCCTTTTTCATTCACATGTGTTCAGGCAGGAGTAAAACTCATGGTTTTACTGAAATTTTACTGTAATCTCTCTACACAGATTTGACAACACAGACCGTAAGCCTGCGGCCGGAACAGTCAGGATAAACTGTTATTTTCATCCGGATCAGCCGGACAGTACCGATATCACAGCGTAAGAAGCACAGAATTTTCAGGCTTCAGAGCGCTCTCAGGGATATAATTTCCATCCAGCTTTTCTGAATTCAGGACAAGACTCCTGCAGCCGGATTCTCTGTGATCCGGATTGTCGATCCGGATATGAAGATGTCTGTTCCGAAAATCCATCTCAATCTCAAGATGCTCCCACTGTGCCGGAATTGAAGGAGACAGCTTCAGGCCTTTCAGGTCCGGGCGGATGCCGAGAATACCTTCCACACTCCCTACCATCATCGTGGAAGCCGTACCCGTCAGCCAGTGAACATGGGATCGGCCAAAATGGGGACTCGCATTTCCCTCTGTAAACTGACCATAGCAATAAGGCTCCAGCTTCCGGATTTCCGCCTCTTCGTTCTGCATGGACGGCGCGTTTTCCTTCCAGTACCGGAATGCTCTGTTCCCATGTCCCAGCAGCGCTTCAGCCAGCACCAGCCACCCCTGGGACTGGGAAAAGATTCCTGCGTTCTCTTTGGTTCCCGCATTGTAAATGACGGCCAAAGCACCGGCAAACGCCTCCTTGTGATACGGAGGATCCATGAGCAAAGCGCCGTACTGCGTATTCAGACGTTCATAAACCAGTCTCATCACCGATTCCGCCTGGGAAGCGGAAGCCAGTCCGCTGATTACAGCCCAGCTCTGCGGATTCAGCCAGAGATTAGCCTCTGTGTCTTTTCCTTTTCCGATTGGTACCCCGTCCTCCTTATATCCGCGGATAAACCGGTCGGTGTCCCAGCACTCCTTCTGAATCAATGCGCCGAAATAATCTGATTCCTTTGTCAGCCATTCGACATCTTCGCTGTATTCCTTGCAGAGTGCAAATTCCCGCATAACCGACAAAGCATAGTAGAACTGGAAAGCTACAAAGGAGGATTCTCCCTTTGCCCCCAGCCTCAGACAGTCGTTCCAGTCCGCATAAAGCCCGGCGGGCATTCCATGAAGCCCCAGATGATCCAGGGAGAAACGAATCGCTCTTTTCAGATGTTCATATACGGTTCCTTCGTCCCGGTTGGCAAAAGGCAGAACCTCGTCGAGGAACGCGGTATTCCCCGTCTGCGCGATATACTTATACACGGTGGGAAACAGCCACAACGCATCGTCCGCCCGATATGCAGGATGCCCGGTGGTTTTGACATAAGAATCATCATCCGGAGTATCCTCATGTCCCGGATTGTGGGTAAACTTAACCAAAGGAAGACCTGCCCCGTTATCCACCTGAGCGGTCAGCATGAAGCGGATCTTATCCGCTGCCATCTGAGGTGCCAGATGGATGATCCCCTGGATATCCTGGACAGTATCCCGGTAACCATACCCGTTACGCAAGCCGCAGTAAATAAATGATGCTGCGCGGGACCAGATGAACGTCATAAAACAGTTATAGGCATTCCAGGTATTTATCATGACATCAAACTGCGGGCAGGGAGTGTGAACCTGAAAATGAGACAGTTCGCTTTCCCAGTGAGCTTTCAGCTCCTTCAGCTCCTTCATGCATCGGTTTTCATCCTCGTACAAGGCGAGAATCTTCCCGGCCTCTTCCTCTCGTTTTGCCCCAAGCACAAAGGTAACCCAGGCTGTCTGACCAGGTTCCAGTCTCAGCTTCGCGGAAAGTGCACCGCATCCGCATTCGTTGTACCCTCCCTGGTTGCCCAGATCTCCCGCTTCTACTCCTGAAGGATTGCCATACCCATGGTAACGTCCCAGAAACAATTCCTTGTCCCCGCACCACGAGCTTGCTTTTTGTCCCGCTATCCCGAGGAAGCGCTCTTCCACCATCTTCTGGTCGACAGGCATTGTCTTTTCCATGACATCCAGATTACCGTGAACCTGCTGAATAACCTTTCCGTCACGGAAAAAGGTTCTGGTGATAAACCGGGAATACTGCAGATTTATGGTATCCTGCTCATAATTACTGTTATTCGTGAATTCGGCATAACCGGTGATCGTCAGATTGCGGACTTCTCCGGACTGATTGGTCAACGTAAGGTGCCATACCTCCCAGTCCTTATCCATGGGAACATAATACAAAGCATCGGAGCAGATCCGGCTGAAGGTGGAAAGGAACCGGGTATAACCAAGTCCATGCCTGCACTCCGACTGATATTTCCTCAGGTCTTTTCCTGCAGGCTGCCAGGAAGCCGACCAGTAATCCTTCTGATCGTCATCCCGGATATAGAGATATCTGCCCGGCGTATCACTCCCGTCAAAATGATATCTCAGGATTCTGCCGTTTGCCCCGGACTTCACAAAGCTGTACCCTCCGGCCTGATTGGAGATCAAAGCTCCATACTCCGGAGATCCCAGATAATTCGCCCAGGGAGCCGGAGTATCCGGTCTGGTGATCACATACTCCCTGTTTTCCTGATCAAAATAGCCATATTTCATCTTCCTTAGTTCTCCTCACCGATAAACGCCTTTTTTATCCCCGCGAACGAAATCGAGTGCCGGTTGTCATGCTCAGGCCCTCAGACCTGCTTCATGGCAGCCGACTCCAGGCTTTCTTTGATCAGGGTCGCATACACCTCTGATCCCTCAATATTGGGATGCTCTCCGTCTTCCCAAAGCCACTCCGGGTGATCTATGATCAGATCCCTCCAGTTGATTACCGAGAAATTGGAATATTTATCCTGCATGTCATTAAGCAGCTTATTGGCCTCTTTATCCCAGAGCACCGTTGTACCAAAAAGATTGATCCAGAAAACACTGATATCAGGACCTGTCACATCCAGAACCCCGGTAATATAGTCTTCGTAAAGCTCTCCGTTTGTCCCAAGGGAAATGACAACCGTCTGATTCAGATGTCCCTCATCGATCAACTGCTGCAAATCGTCCACTACTTCGTAAGGCTGACGGCTCTGGACCGCGTCGATATAGCTGTCCGGCAGCTGCTCCTTAATCTGGGGAGAAGCATCCAGCATGATGGAATCCCCGATCATCAGCACTCCCTCTGTGGAAACGGGTGCGGAATTGGTAAGCTCCGGATCCCCGTATTTAAAGTTCATCGTATCCGATGCGGAGGTTTCTGTCGCCGAAGCTCCTTGCTTCTTCTCTTTTTCCTTTCCCTCCTGCGTACCGGTCTCTGACTCTCCGTTCCCCGATTGCCGTGTTCCTTCCTCCTGCGGACCGGGAGCCGAAGTCTGTGTATCACTGTCCGCCAATGTGCCCTGCGGGCTGTTCTGCATATCCTGCAGCAGCTTCTGGTTATCTGCCAGATATTGCGCCAGTTCATTTTTCTGGGCAAACTTCTCCGCCGGAGCAGTGAGTGCTCCGGCTATTCCGGTAAACATCACAAGAACCGTCATCCCTGTTCCCGCGAATACCCCGATCTGCCGGAAAAGATCCGCGTTTTCCCAGGACTTCGGCAGCTTCCCGGTCGTCAGCACCGCAGTCACACTGTTCAGCCAGGAAGCAAGGATCAGGATCAGGGCGATCTCCAGCAGAAAAGCGCCTGGAATCTCCGACCATTTTTTATAAGAAAAAAGAAAGATAACCGGATACTGGACAAGATAAATCTCATAACTGTTTTTCCCGAGCCAGACCAGCGGACGCAGACTCAGCCAGTCATCCACCGGGAGTCTGCTGTCGGTGACAAGAATCAGCAGAAGGCCAAAAAGCACCGTCATGAGAATCATCCCACCCTGGTAAGCAAAAGCCTTCTGCCCGTCCATCCGGACATATGCGGCAAGGGTTGCTGCCAGAATCAAAGCAAAAAGAGGCAATGCTGCCTTTCGCGCTGTCCGGGCCGGCAGCTGCAGCATGCGTCTGCGGGACTGTATCAGACCAATCAGCACCCCGAGCAGCAGGCCATAGAGCCGGGTATCCGTCCCGTAATAAAGCCGCGTCACATCCGTGCCAGGCTGATAAAGCGCCGGTGTCAAAGCAGCGGAAAGCAATGTCAGGAAAAGAATGAACCCCAGTCCGCTTCCCATCCCCCTTCTTTTTCTCAGCCAGATATACACCGCATAAAGCACAGGCCAGATCAGGTAAAACTGAATTTCAATCGCCAGATACCACATCGGAGTAAACGGTGAGGCATTTGTAATTCTGGTAAAATAATCCGCATTCTGTGCGATCTGCCACCAGTTATTATATCCGAACAGGATACTGGCCAGCTCCGGGCGGATCCCTGCAATCGTCTGTCTGGCCGCAAAATAATAGACACCCACCGTGGCAGTAAGAGCAATAATCAATCCTGGATAGATCCTCTGAATTCTCTTCAGATAATAGGAAGAAGCTTGCCAGGCCTTCTTCCTTCTTTTCTTTTCCGTACTTACCGCAAGGAGATAACCCGAAAGCACAAAAAACAGTGATACTCCCAGATATCCTCCCCGGATCTTGTAGGGGAACAGATGGAACAACGTAACACCGGTAATCGCCAGTGCACGTAAACTGTCCAGACCATAAATATGACTAGCTGCTGCTTTCCGCTTGGTGGATGAAGGTTTCATGGTTGACTTGAGTCCTCCTCAATCTGTCATCAGGCAACAATTGTAAAAAAGTGCATCGTTATGGTAATGCGCATTTATTTCATACGCTTACGATAAGTGAAATTATATCATTATGCCTTTGGTTGTCTGTCATATGGTCTTCACTGCCAGAAGGCCGG
>CACZQU010000374.1 GCA_902783305.1 uncultured Lachnospiraceae bacterium
GGGACGGTTCTCCATGACATCCGGCCGGCTCCAAGCTTCCACAGAACGAGCCCCGGCTGGCAGATATGGCAGATCTCTGAAGGAGCTCTGCAACCGAAGTCAGGCCGGATGGTTTCGATCCTCAATGCTGCGCCAATCACTTATACCATAAGTACTTGATCTCCGGAACGGATTATTCGGTGCTTCTGCATATACCGCGCGGAACAAATATCCCTTTTCATGGATTTGTTCCCGCAAAACCAGAACTGTGGAAAGGGCTGTGAAAAACACCCGACGGTACTCTTCAGGGATATTCGACAGATTCATTTCTCAAACCTTTCGAATACGATTCCGCAAGAGAAACCTGGGTTTTTCACAGCCCTTTTTCTTTCCATAACATAGCAGAATGCTTGACTTTCCGCATGAAATAGTCTAGATTGTTTTCAGGTCCTGAACCATCAGTATTTTGATCAAAATGTTATATTATATAATACCAAAAATCCTGAAACTATAAGATTTTGTATTATTGTAATATCAAAATTTTGTATTATTGTAATATCAAAATCTTGTATTATCTGACGATGACTATAATCTTCAGCATGATGATCCTGAAGATATCCTGGTTCCAGGGTTTTGGCAGCAGGAAGGGTAAAATATGATTGCACTGGAGTCATCATTGATTACCGTGCAAATTGATTCCTGTGGATTGTTCCGCGTGACACGCTCCACGAGTCCCGCAGTCATTGATCATGCTTTACCATTCCTGCATGAATTGTAACAGGTATGTGTATCTCAATAACTGATTATCTGACAATCGAAGGTTTAACATATGGACGAATCCAATTTTCAGAACGTTACAGCAAATCGTAAGGTTCTTCCCGAACGGGTCGCTCAGCAAATCATCGATCTGATCATTTCCAGAAACCTGAAAAGCGGCGACAAGCTTCCCAATGAATTTGAACTGGGAGCTCTTTTGAATGTGGGAAGAGGAACGGTCAGAGAAGCCATCAAATCACTTGTTGCGCGCAACGTACTCATCATAAAGCGGGGAAAAGGCACTTTCATTTCCAAGCATCCCGGAATGGTCGATGATCCTTTCGGCTTTGCCTTTTTCAATGACAAGCTGAAGCTCGCTTTTGACCTGTGGGAAGTAAGAATGCAGCTCGAGCCCTGGGTCGCCGCCATAGCGGCGCAGCGGGCAGACGATGCCGATATTGCCCAGATCAAAGCCCGGTGCCTGCAGGTAGAAAACGATATTCTGGACGGAATCGATCATCTGCCTGACGATGTAAAGTTTCATGTGAGCATCGCCAGAAGCACAAAAAATGTGGTGATACCCAATCTGATTCCTGTGATCACCTACTCCGTAGGTCTGTTTGGAGAGCTGAACAATAACAAACTGCGCACAGAAACCATTATCACCCACCGGGCCATCCTGGATGCCATCGCTGCCCATGATTCCGAAGGGGCGCAAAAAGCTATGATTGACCACCTCAATCAGAATAAAATCACACTGGATGCTCTCAGAAAAGAAGGCAACGACACAAAGGAGGCATGCGAAACAACATGAACGCTAAATATATTACCCCATCCATCACCATTTTTGACCGGAACGGCAATCTGGATCTCGACAGCCAGGGCGCCCATTTTGACAATCTGATCAAAAACGGGATTGACGGAATACTGGTCAACGGAAGCATCGGGGAATTCTTTGCGATGACCCTGGAGCAAAGACAGCAGCTGGCCGAATTCGCGATCCGGAAAATTGACCATCGGACCCAGTGCATCATCGGAACCTCCGATATGATCTTTGACAACATTGTCCCCTTCTCCAGAAAAGCTCTTTCCCTTGGAGCAGATGCGGTCATGATTATCGGCCCCTATTATTTCCCGATCAAGGACGCCGAGCTGTTCACCTATTTTGACCGCCTGCTCTCTGAGATCGACGGTCCGGTCTATCTGTACAACTTCCCCGACCGGACGGGATATACCATCGCGCCCGAGACGGTTCTGGCACTGCGGAGGAAGCATTCCAACCTCGCAGGCATCAAGGACACCATCAGCGGCATGGATCACACCAGGGAGCTGATCAAAACCGTAAAATCCGAATTTCCGGATTTTGAAGTCTACTCAGGCTTCGATGACAACGCCGCCCACAACGTCCTTTCCGGGGGCAACGGCATCATCGGCGGCCTGTCCAATATCGTACCGGAAATCTGCACGGCCTGGATAAGCGCCATGCGTGAGAATGACTTAGAGGGAATCGCCCGCGGACAGCAGACGATCAACCGTCTGTTCGACATTTATTCCGTAGGCTCGGTCTTCATTCCGATCATCAAGGAAGCAGCGAAAATGCGCGGAATCATTGCGGACAGCTGCTGTGCCTTCCCGATGCCCCAGGGAGATGAAGAGCAGCAGGAAAAAATCCGGAAGATCCTTGCAAGGGAAGGGATTCTCTGATGATCCGGAAAAAGGGAGTACATAGTGTTTTAGCCCTGGCTGACTGCAGCTGAAACCGTTGTAAATGTTCATTCAAGGTGAACAGTTACTCATCGGGCGTGGCGCTGACGCGCATTCCGGGTACGCCCGATACCTGACTGCCAATGTTTTTGCACGCCTCGCGCAGCAAGTGCGCGAGGCTGACTGAAGTTACAAACCGTTTCTTAGGGAACCGAGTCCCTCGTGGCGGAAAATTGAAGAGATGCCACAGATAATTCCATAATACAACTGACCATTCAGCAAAAGCCAGACAGCCCGGATCATCCGATCCGGGCTGTCTGGCTTTTGGCGGTTTGCTGCTCTCAACGTCAGTTTTTCTGTCGGTTCTGACTGTCAC
>CACZQU010000375.1 GCA_902783305.1 uncultured Lachnospiraceae bacterium
CGACAATCAGTTCATCGTCCTCGATCGTAATCACTCTTTCCAGGTTTTCCTGGAGATAAGGAAAAATATTCTCTCCGGGCCTTTGGACCGCCGTACCGTCTGCTATGGTATTGACCGAGGGCAGGGTAACCACTTCACCCCGGGCAAAGGAGGCAGACAGGCAGGCTGCGCCCGCGGGCTCAACCCCGATGACCTTGATATGAGGGTTGAGAATCTTCGCCAGGGTAGACACACCGGCGGCCAGTCCGCCTCCGCCCACGGGAACCAGAATATAATCCACCAGGGGAAGCTCCTGCACAATCTCCATGGCGATGGTTCCCTGTCCTGCAGCCACCGAAAGATCATCAAAGGGATGAATCAGCGTGTATCCCTTCTCCTTCGCCAGCTCGCGGGCATAATCGCAGGCCTCTTCGTAGTGGTCTCCATACAGGACGACCTCGGCGCCATAGTTTTTGGTCCGTTCTACCTTGATTAACGGCGTCGTCATCGGCATGACGATCACTGCCCGGATATGAAACTTGGAAGCCGCGTAAGCCACTCCCTGGGCATGGTTTCCCGCAGAAGCGGCAATGATCCCCCTTTCCTTCTCCTCCGCAGTCAGGGTACTGATCTTGTAATACGCTCCCCGGATTTTATAGGATCCTGTCTTCTGCATATTTTCCGGCTTGAAGAAAACCCGGTTCCCGGTCATCTCAGAGAAGTAGCCGCTCTTAATCAGCTTTGTTTCCGCCGTCACCTTTCTGACGATTTCTGTCGCTTCCTCAAAACTTTCCAGTGTCAGCATATCAGCCCAAATCCCTTCCTGTGTCAAAAAGTGCATCCACAAACGCGTCTGCGTCAAACTTCTGCAAATCGTCGATCTTCTCCCCGACCCCGATATATTTTACCGGAATATCCAGTTCAGAAGAAATCGCCACCGCAATGCCTCCCTTGGCTGTACCGTCCAGCTTGGTCAGAATGATACCGCCCACATCGCAGACCTCGGAAAACTCCCTTGCCTGGACAAGAGCGTTCTGGCCGGTTGTCCCGTCCACCACGACAAGAGTTTCCAGATAGGCTTCCGGATAATTGGTTTCCAGTATCCGGTAAATCTTGTGCAGCTCATCCATCAGATTCTTTTTGTTGTGCAGTCTCCCCGCAGTATCGCAGATCAGGACATCCGCGTTTCTGGCCTTCGCGGCGGCAACTGCGTCGTAGACCACGGATGCGGGATCTGCTCCGTACTGTCCGCCGACAATTTCCACTCCGGCTCTGGATGCCCACTCCGCAAGCTGTTCTCCTGCTGCGGCACGGAAGGTATCCGCTGCGGCCAGAATGACCTTCTTTCCCTGATCCTTCATCAGTCCGGCCAGCTTTCCGATGGAGGTGGTCTTGCCTACCCCGTTTACGCCGATGACAAGGATCACGGATTTCCGGTTTTCAAACTCATAGGCAGTATTGTCTACGGCCATCTGCTCCTTGATGGAATTGATCAGAATCTGCTTGCATTCATGAGGAGCCTTGATATGCTGCTCCTTCACCTGCTGCTTCAGCTTCTCCAGGATAGAGGTAGTCGCGTTGATCCCGATGTCACCCATAATCAGGATCTCTTCCAGCTCCTCATAAAAGTCGTCATCAATCACACCTGTTCCGGAAAACAGGTTGTCAAAACCGGCGACAATATTATCCCTGGTTTTGGTCAGGCCGCTCACAAGACGTTTAAAAAAACCTTTTTTCTTCTCTTTTTCTTCTTTCATCATCTCCTCCTCTCCGGCGTCAGGACAACTGGCTTTCCACCAGATCGACGGATACCAGGGTCGATACACCCTTTTCCTGCATGGTGATTCCGTATAAACGGTCGGCAGCTGTCATCGTACCTCGTCTGTGGGTGATGACAATAAACTGGGTATGCTTTGTCAGCTTGCTGAGATAACCGGCAAACCGGCCGACATTGGAATCATCCAGAGCTGCCTCAATTTCGTCAAGAAGGCAGAAGGGCGACGGCTTCAGATTCTGTATGGCAAACAAAAGCGCGATAGCGGTGAGCGCTTTTTCTCCGCCGGACAGCTGCATCATATTCTGCAGCTTTTTTCCGGGCGGCTGGGAGACAATGGTGATCCCGGCTTCCAGAATATCTGCGTCCTGTTCCAGATCCAGGGTACCTTTTCCCCCTCCGAAAAGCTCTTTGAAGGTTTTGTCAAATTCTCTCTGGATCTCCTGGAATTTTTCCTTAAACTGCTTTCGCATTCCTTCGTCCAGTTCACGGATGACTTTAAGCAGATTTTCCTCCGCTTCCTTCAGATCCTGATACTGGGCAGAAAGAAATCCATGCCGCTCAGACAGTTCCTTGTATTCCTCTATGGCATTGACATTGACCGGGCCGAGCGCGCGGATTTCCTCTTTGACCCTTCCCAGCTCCTTTTTCATTTCCCTGACATCCCCGGACGCTTTCTGAAGGTTTTCCCGGGCCATATTCGGAGTGATCTGGTATTCCTCCCATAAATAACTGATCCGGGCTTCCTGAGCCTCATCCAGTTTTTCTTTCTGGGTATTCAGGCGGAATATTTCCTTATCCAGAAGTCCGATCCGGGAAGAAAGGGAATCTCTTTCTTCAAAAAAGGATTTGTGCAAAGCCGATTCGGATTCCTTCTC
The DNA here is from genome assembly GCA_902783305.1 of uncultured Lachnospiraceae bacterium. GTDB lineage: Bacteria > Bacillota > Clostridia > Lachnospirales > Lachnospiraceae > Blautia_A. Next base: position 2,632 of record CACZQU010000375.1, read on the forward strand.
CTCCTGGAGACCGGCCAGTGTTTTCCGGGTCTCTTCTTCCGACCTTGCAAGCTCAGTCAGGATCCCGCCATACTCCCTGATCTTTGCCTCCTTGCTGTTTCTGTCTTCTTCTCCCTTTACCAGGCTCTCCTTCAGTCCTTCCTTTTCGGCAAGGAAATCATCCAGCTCACCCTGCACACGGGAAAGGTTCTGTTTCGCGAAGGACACTTCCTGGGAAACGGAGGCTTCTGACATCCGAAGCTGCTCTAACGCACCGGAAAGCTCTTTCTCGAGCTGTCTGTCGGCGTCAAGCGCAAGCTGTGCAGACTGGATATATTCCTCCAGCTCCTTCTCATCCCGGCTGGAGGCCTTCAGCTCCTCCTGTATTTTTTCCTTTTCCTCCAAAGCCTCCGCAGATTCTTTACGGATTTCCTCCTGCTCCTTGGCGATGGAGTATACCTGCTGTTCTGCTTCCCGGCCTTTCTCTTCGAAGGCCTTCACCTCGATCTCGATGGTATTCTGTTCAACATACAGTTCCCTGAGCTCTTCCCCCAAAGCGGTATGTGTATCACGCAGACGGGTTCTTTCATCTCTGCTTTGGCCGACACTTTGCCGGCTCTTTTCGAGATCCTCCTGCAGGGCCTGTATGCTGAGCTGAAGCTCCTCGATTTCTCTCTTCCGGCCAAGAAGATTGCTGCTGTTTCTGAAGGCGCCGCCGGTAATGGAACCACCGGGACTTAAGGACTCTCCTTCCAGAGTGACAATGCGCAGGGAATGATGGTATTTTCTGGCAATCGTGATCGCATGGTTGATTTCATCCACCACCAGGATTCTTCCCAGCAGATAATCCGCAAGAATACGATAGTCGCTCTGCGTCTGGACAAGCGTACTGGCCAGGCCAATGACTCCAGGCTCTCTGAGTGCTTCCTTATGCTGGAAATCTCCCCTGATCGTCAGGCTGTCCAGCGGAAGAAAGGTAGCTCTCCCGTACCTGTTCTTTTTCAGGAATTCGACCATCCGTTTCGCGGTTTCTTCATTATCGGTGACAATGTTCTGGATCGAACCTCCCAGGGCAATTTCGACAGCCGCTTCATAATCCTTCCTGACTTTGATCAGATCCGCAACCACGCCGTGAAGTCCGGGAACCTTTTCCCTGCACTCCATGACACGGCGTATGCTGTTTCCATAGCCCTCATACCGCTCCGCCATATTGCGCAGCGACTCCAGTCTGGAGCTTTCCCGGTGAAAAGCGGCCTGTCCTGTCTCGATCTCATCCGTCTGTTTCCGGATCCTTTCCGTGAGAAGGTCTATTTTGCCGGAAATGGTTTCCCGTTCCTCCAGCTTCCCACGAATCTTCTCATTGGCTTCCCTCAGCTTGTTTTCTGCCTCGCCAAGCCCTTTTTTCCTCTCCAGTTCCTCGCTGCGGACGGTGAGGATCCGCTGGCTCAGCCTTGCTTTGCGGATCTCAATCTGTTCAAGCAGGGTATCAAAACGCTGTCCCTTGCCTTTTGTAGTCGCTCTCGCATTCAGGAGCTCGATGATTTCGTTTTTTCCCTCTTCTACAGCGCGCTCACCATCCCTGATCCGCGCCTGGACATCGGAGAGCTTTTTTTCCTGCTCCCCTCTGACCTGAGTGGATTTGCGAAGCTTTTCCTTCAGCTCCTCTCCTGTGCTGGAAAGCTGATCGATTGCACTGCTTCGCGCGGTGATATCCTTCTCCACCTGACCCAGACGGCCCTGGTAGATTTCCTCATTCTGGAGCGCAGACTGAATCTGTTCTTTCAGGATTCCGACCGTGCCATTGATCTGCTGCTGCCTGATCGCATATTCCTGAGCCTCGCTGCGGAGATTGTCAAGCCGGGACTCCAGCTCCTTCAGCTTTTCCTCCAGCCGGGCAGATTCTTCCCTGGTTTTTTCGTATTTCCCGGAGACCTCTTTCATCTCGTCCTGAGCAGTTTTAAGCCTGGCGGACAGCTCCTCAAGGGTCTTCCCCGCACTCTCATTCTCGGCGAGAAAAACTCCGACATCCAGCTCCTGCTGTCTTTGTCTTCTGGACAGGTATGTCCTGGCCGTCTGTGCCTGCTTCTCAAGAGGCTTCAGCTGTCTTTCCAGTTCTGTCAGGATATCCGCTAAACGCAGAAGATTTCCCTGCTCATCCGCGAGCTTTTTGACCGCTGAGTTTTTCCTCCTTTTAAACTTGACAATTCCCGCCGCCTCATCAAACAGCTCTCTGCGTTCTTCCGGTTTGCCGCTCAGAATCCGGTCAATCTGACCCTGCCCGATGATGGAATAGCCCTCTTTGCCGATACCGGTATCATAAAACATCTCATTGATGTCCTTCAGCCTGCAGGCGCTGCCATTGATCAGATATTCGCTCTCCCCGGAGCGGTAAAGTCTCCTTGTAATGGTCACCTCTTCAAAAGCCACGGCCAGGGCATGGTCACTGTTGTCGAGTGTAATGGCCACACAGGCAAAGCTCAACGGCTTGCGAGCCTGAGTCCCGGAGAAAATGACATCCTGCATGCTGCCTCCGCGGAGCTGTCTGGCACTCTGCTCTCCAAGCACCCATCTCACCGCGTCGGCCACATTGCTTTTGCCGCTGCCGTTTGGCCCGACAATCCCCGTGATCCCGTTATGAAATTCAAAATTGATTTTCTGTGCAAAGGATTTAAAGCCCTGCACTTCGATATTTTTCAGATACATACTGTCGATGCTTTCTTCAGCACGCTTACAGCCTCATAGGCGGCGGCCTGCTCCGCTGCCTTCTTGGTATGGCCGGTTCCCTTTCCCAGTATCCTGCCGCCGACAAGTACTTCGACCACAAACTGTTTGTTATGGTCAGGTCCGTCCTCGCTCACCAGATTATACATGGCGCTGTCCCCGTGCTCCTGTACAAGCTCCTGCAGGATGGTCTTGCTATCATAAAAGAGCCTGGTATGCCCGATATCATTCAGAATACAGCCAAGCACAAACTCTTTTGCATTAGCAAAACCACCATCCAAATAAATTGCTCCCAGCAGAGCTTCCGTCGCGTCGGAGAGAATGGAATCCCTGTTTCTGCCTCCTGTCATATCCTCTCCTTTTCCCAGGAAAAGGTAACGGGGAAGATGGAACTGCTTCGCGCAGAAAGCAAGGCTTGGCTCACAGACCAGGCTTGCTCTCAGCTTCGTCAGCTCCCCTTCCGGCAGTTCAGGAAACTTTTCAAACAGAAATTCACTGCTGATCAGCTCCAGGACCGCGTCCCCCAGAAACTCCAG
>CACZQU010000376.1 GCA_902783305.1 uncultured Lachnospiraceae bacterium
GCCGCCAGATGATCACGCATACCGTCAGCCGCACTCTGGGGAGAAAGAATCTGTACCCCAGTCCCAAGGCCCGTGAGCCAGCCGTAAAACTGCTCGTTGACCGCAACATTGACCGTGACGCTGAAATGCTCGCCATCTTCGGGAATCATGATCGTGTCTATCCCGAAGAAATCAATGGCGACCCCAGCAAAATAGTTCTTGAAGAGAAGCTTTACCTGAGTGCTTTCACCTGCGAACATGCCGAAATGCGAGTCGGTATACGCCGCCATGTCGAGCTTGTCAAAGGCTTCTTTCCCTTCACGCGGCCAGTCAGTAACGTAGATGTTGAGCATCTTGTCCACACGGAAATGCTTCATTACCCCATTTTCAGATGCAAGCAGGTAGTACTTTTCATCATCCATGAGCAACGCCCACGGACTGACTGCGTATCGCTCGCCATTTCGGCGAAGGACTTGCTCCTTGTTCCGGTTCCAGGTAAAGTATTGAAATAGAATTTGAGCGTTCGCATTGATGGCAACATTAATCAGGTCAACATTTTGGAATGCGGACTCGTTCATGGTCTTGATTCGACCGCGTACCCAGACCTGCCGACGGAGCTGTTTTGCCTGATGACTGCTTCCGAGCTTTTCAATTCGGCTGATCATGCTGAGGGACTTGTCTTCCGTTATGAACTTTGAGGACTGTACAGCGTCAACAAGCAGCTTTAACTCAGGGAGCTCAAATTCTCGCGCATCCATGAAATACCCCGTCTTTTGCTTCGCTTTTACTCGTTTTATGTCATAACCATTGGCCTTGAGAAACTCCAGATCATTATAGATGCTTTTCCTTTCAGCGGGTATGTCAAAGCCATCAAGGTATGTGATGATTTGCTCTATAGAAGCAGGGTGCTCAGGATCAGTATTGTCTCTTAAAAAACGGAGAATAAAAAGGAGCTTTCCACGGTTGTTTTTTCCGAGTGGCATTCTTAATCACCTCGTAGGATAGAATACCACATTTTTCAGTTGCGGTAAACCTTACTTTAACAGTACACCTCCCCGTTGGAGCTAACAATGGTTAAAATACCCCAACGAATGATGTAAGTGTTTCCTTCAGAATCAACGTAGTACTGACAGTGGGAATCTTTGCCTTCCGTGGGAACTAAAGCACCCATAACAGAAAAACCCAATTGTCGAGCCTGTGCATAGATGGACATGTCACTCCTCCTCTCTGACATACTCGTAATATTCGCTCTCGTCAGAGAACAGCACATATTTGCCATTTACCAGTCCGTAGTAGCCACCAGCTGTGAAGAAACCTCTCATTGTTCCAGGCCTCCTTGTTCCTTTGATGGCTTTATTATCGCATTCCAACTGTCCCATTGTAAGGACAGTTGGAATTTTTTTTTTACAGACCCTTGGGCTTCGAGAAGTGAAGTAGTTTCTGTGAAGCCGCCTTCTTGGATTTGACATTGTCGAAACGATGCTGCCATTCATGCGCTCGCCTGACCCAATCCCGAAGATCATCAAATTCTCTGCGTAATGGAAATGAGTGAGATGTCATTTGGTCATACAGATAATCCATGTCAGACTCTGCCCTTTTAAGTACTTCATCACAGGAAAGAGTAAAGCGAAGACCATAGAAACTGTCATCATCGGGGATGCTTATCGTGAAATCTGTCGCATCCAGGATGCTAAAATAACCATCTGGCTCATAACCATCATTATGGACAATATAATCGCCGTAGAATTGTGTAACCGTCTTTCTGTACCAGGAAAAACTATCCAGCTCGTTAGCATGAGAAAAGCCTTTTTCTTGAATGAAAAAATTGTAGAGATAGAAATTGCTTTCTTTTGAAGTCTCGCTCCTGGAAAAAAAGGCGCTATATTCTGATAACTCATCGCCCGTCAACTCATCTTCAACTTCGCTTGGGGTGGGAACAGCCAGTATATTGATGCTCGGATAGATCTTCAGCAGAAACTGCCAATAATCTGCGTCAACATCACCAGAGAAGCCGAGAAGTTTTTCAAGATACGGCAAAAACATGTTCAAATCCAGGTCTTTACCACGCATGGAATACACCATTGGAAATGTGCCGTCATCGGTCCAGGCGTGTTCTCTGTAATCAAAATAATCAGTGTACATCTCATAATTATCATCAAGAGTGGAACAGATATGGAACGCGGTCAAGTACTCCAAAAATCCCCTGTGAAGGAAGTGGTAACTATCATCCGCTCCCTGGTACAGTATACATACATTGTGGAGTGCATCAAAAAGGAAGTCTTCGGCGGTAGCACCGGTGGAGACAGGCTCCTCGTCAAGAACTTCATTCATTAGGCGTGCAAAGGACTCTTTCGTAAAATCCTGAATGTGATTTCGATGAGCATTAAAGCAGAAGGCTGCAAAATATTGTGCGAACGTATTCGGTGACAGGCTTGTGAAGAAAATGCGCTTGAAATTAGTCTTTGTACCATCATGCAGGAAAAGCATTGTTTCAAATGCAACTTTATAGAACTCAAAAAGGTCAGTGGGGATATTGCCGGTGTGCTTGTAGGTTATAAGGAGAATGATCAACAAAAGCGGTATCCCACAATACTCTTTGTGTTGCTCGTAGAGGTCGGTTTCCTGGAGAATGCGAATCAGATCATTTTTCGCGGCTGTATCCCAGTAGGTGACCTTTCTAATAAGCTCAATTGCTTGAGAGAGTGTGAGCTTTTGAACCTCAAAAATAGAGAAACCGTTTAAGGTCAGCTTTTCATCTACGTCTCGAGAAGAGCAAACAATGGTAATGCGCGGGTATAATTTGATGAAATTATCAAGTTTTTCCTGAAAATCGTCAAGGCAGGAATAGGGAATCTCGTCTATCCCATCCATGAAAAGAATTATTTTACCTGTGTTCAACAGGGAAGCAAGGATTTTTTCGTTGATTTCTTTTGCAAAACATTTCATGGAACTAAGGATGAAATCCTGGAGGGTTGCCATTGTGCGTTTATAGTCTTTCGCGGGGATAAGAACTGGAAGAATTCCGCTTTCCTTATAGGCCCTATATCGCTCCAGAAAAAATCCCCGCATCATCATGCTTTTACCAATGCCCCCAGTCCCGACCACTTGGAGAAGTCTGTTATGTTTCTCAAGATCCGGAACAGTCAAATTTGAAAGCCTCTGCCCTTTGAGGGCTTTTCTGGGTTGCTTGTATGCAAGATCACTGCATGTGTAGATATCCTCAAATCGAGCTTTTGTACCCAATTGAGTAGCAATAGTTACATTGCGGTGGTAGCTCCAAACTCCGAAAAGGTATTTTTCTCTTGGATCTCCCGAGTCGAAATCTAAAGGCTCTGTAATTTCTACTGCTTCGGGTGGGGGCTCGCTGATAACCGTTGGAGAATAAACATAAAGCTCATGCGTTATAGAAGAACCAAAGCAGAAATTGCTTAAATCTCTTTCCTTGCTTCGAGTTTGCGATCCCCAGTATTCCAGAGTGGATGCCCCGAAGATATTTTTGCCGATTCGATTCTTACATACATATTGGATGATTCCAATTAAAAATGAAGAGAGTGTAAATGAATTGCGACCTACAAGCTGAGCTTTTGTAACAGGGAGATCAGAATTGTCAATGAAAAAATGAGCTGAGGGAAGGATTGTGGAGTCATTGAGAATAAGTTCAATTAATGACTTTATGAGAAGCTCATCACAATCTAAACTAACATATCCCAGGGCAAACTGATCCATTCTAGATTCCACAACTGAGTATTGATGATTTATCTCCTGAATAAATGCATTTGACATGATACCGTCCTCTAAGGGGATGTTGTACCTGCTTTTTTTGCAGTTTTTGTAATGAGAGGTGACAGTTTTCAAGGTCGCATCACTAATACTCCATGGAAGGCCAGTTACTGTTTCATTTAATGCTCGAAAAAAACTGGCATCAGTAATAGGCTCAATAGTGGCATGGGAGAGCCGCCGATCCCTGCGGAAGCGAAGCAAGAGAGTCAAAAGCGTCCCTCCGCACAGAAAAGGGGGTGAAACACCTGCGCTATCAAGTGTTAATACTGCGGTCGAATCATAGATCATAATACGTACCTCCTGCTGTCGTAAATTCATTCTCTGCAAAAACGAGCGCGACCGCTGTTCTCTTACCAATAATAGCTGTTGAGGCCTATTCCTCAACGACTAGCCCCCATAATTTTACACTTACTGATAATGAGGATGAAGAAAATAGGCTATTGCAACTTATTAGCATTTCGATTACAAATTGATTTTCTCAGATCAACTGTCCCATTGTACGGACAGTTGCAACTTTTTTTTAGCTTATGAGATGGGTGGCAATAGCTACCATAAAACAGATGAACACGCAGTAATGATAATTTTGGGGATAATTTAAGTGCGCGAACAACGCTGTACAACTTTGTACAACGCTGTACAACAAAATTAACGCTTGTATAACCTCTGTACAACCTGAGTACAACAAAATAAACGCTGTACAACTATTGCAATTAACCAAATTAACCTTATTATAGAGACAGATCAAACAACAAAGCCCAAAAAACAATATCGAAAGCCGTATCGAA
>CACZQU010000377.1 GCA_902783305.1 uncultured Lachnospiraceae bacterium
CAAAGCCAATGCTAAAACCACTCAACATTGTCATGTCTTATCCGGTATCATGGACTGTTTATAAAATTGTAAACAACTTCGTACAGAATTTTTACGATGCTCTGGGAAGAGAGAATTTTAAGCAGGGATTCAGTTATATCTACAAAGATGATTCCCTTACCTTCCGGGCGAATACAGGTTTTGCTAAAGAATGGCTCTATTATCTTGGCGCTTCAACAAAACGGAAGGAAAGGGGCCGATACGCAGGCGGATTTGGAGAAGGATTTAAGATAGCCGCCTTGGTAGCTATGAGGGATTATGGTGCTCATATCCATATGGCCTCTCGGGACTGGCAGCTGGACGTAACGACTGTACCCGGGGATATTGATCTGGAAGGGGTCAGGGTGCTTGCATATGATATTCGTGAGCGGGAGTATGAAGAATCATCTCTTCTTTGTATAAACGGGATATCTGACGAATTCTTTCGCGAAACAGAATTTGTCCTTCGTTCTTTCTTATATAATGGTAATCCGGTTTTGGGCAAATGCCTTTTGGAAAACGAAAGCTTTGCCATTTATGAGACGGCGAAGGAGAAAAAAGGCCGTTTATTTGCGTGTTATGAGTTCAGGGCATCACTGCCGTTTGCCCTTATCGTGTGTAATCATACCTTCACCCCTCCAAATGATGATCGGGATAGGGATACTTTTGATGACTATGACACGACAGATGCGGTGGAGGAGGTTTTTGAGAGGTTAGATGGGAAGACAGCGCTCCTGATCCTCGAGCACATGAAAAATCTCTGGAGCCCTTTTGGCGGAAAACAGTGTTATCGCAGGCGGAGATGGGAAACTGCGATCTCGATCCTGGTCAGGCGTGTTTATTGGAATTCTGAATCAAGAAGACTCTTTCTGGAACGGTATGGTTCATCATTAGTCATACCAGACTATTCATATACTCGGGCAGAAAAGAACACGGCTGGAGTAGCCGCAGAGTGGTTCAGACGGTTCGAGGATCGAAAACAGTATAAATATGTGAGCCGATCCTTTCGTATATTTGGAATTTATACGGTGAGTGAGTTGTGCAGCAGATATGGCGGAGATCTTGTAGAGAGAAGCGCAGATGAAAAAGAGACTGGGTACATAAATATCCTGGAAAAAGCTGCCCGATCAGTCCTCGGGGACATTCTTTGTCTGGAATCATTACCGAAATGCCGGATCCTGATCAATGAGAAGGCACCCATGCAGGGATATACAACAGTGATTAAAGGATCTGGCCAGACAAATCCGTACGGATTAAGAGTCAGTGCAAAAGCGAAGTTTGTGTGGTTGAAGGCAGGGCTGTTTGCTCCTGACCGTTTCGCGGAAGCGTTCACGACATATTCTCATGAATTGCTGCATCAGTTTGGTGGAGATACCTCCTTGCAGTTTCATAAAGCACTGGCGATGATGAATGAGAGGATCATATACCACACACTTGCGCTGGAGACGTTTCAGGCAGAGTGGGTGGCGCTGAATTCAGATTATAGCTGATGGGGGAGGCGTAACGAATTGAGAATTAACCTGGGAATAGCTCTTGATTATCCGGTAAATTGGGACTTTGAACAAGTACTGCGAGATCTGGTACAGAATTTCTACGATGCGATTGACTACCATCAGTTTGGAAAAGAATTCAGATTCAGTTATACAGAAGAGAAAGGAAGCTATTTATTGGAAATGGAACTAAAAGGCCATCCTTTCTCTTATGAATGGCTGGTATATGTAGGAGGAAGTACGAAAAGAGGCAGCAGGAAGATCGGAAAATTCGGGGAAGGATTCAAGATCTGCATGTTGAGTCTTCTCAAAATGAAGATTTCTGACATTACCATGCATTCTGCAGACTGGGAGATCGTTCCGTGTGTATATGAGGAAATCATAGAAGAAGCGAGAATCCCCATGTTGGGATACGAGTATACCAAGGTTGAAGATGATGGAATCACTCTTCTCAGGATAAATGGGATTCCTCCTTACCATAAAAGACTGTTGGAGGAATCCCTTCTCCATTTCTTCTATCCTGAGAACCCTCTGTTTGGAGAACTGATTACGGATAGCGAAAATGTTTCAATCTATACAGCAGGTGAACGGAGAATTCCTTGCCAGCAGGAGCTGAACTTTAATGGTATTCTTTATATATGTGGATTGGCAAGGGGACGTCTCCCTCTTCCATTGTTTATCCTGGAAAAGAACGCTGAAATAAGAGACACCAGAAAAAGGGAAATCTATCATTGGTTTGATGTTTGGATGGAAATGTATGAAATTGCAAGGAAACTTGATGCCGATGCATCCTTACGTATCCTTGAGCTTATGCACCAGTATTGGAATGACCGGCCGGTAAAACTGTATGATTGCAGGACCTGGTTTTATGTGATTTGCCAGTTGGTCAGAAATATCAGTCTGTCAGGTGAGAAAAGCAAACTTTTTATGGAAAGACATCCGGATTTATATTATATTGAACGGGAGGGAAAAGATAAAAAAAGGAATGTCCTGATTCGGCAGACACAGATCTGGGCAAGGGAGAGGACAGGACTTGTCAATCCATGTTTTCGGTTGCTGGGCGCAAAATCATTGGTCGAAATATTCCTGAAGGAAAAAATGACAGGCTTTCGTCTTCCTGACCACAGAGAGAAACGTTTGATCGAACTGCTGGTAAGGATCTGTGATGTGCTGATTCCGGACTACCTTAAAGAGGAGTCTCCGCCCCCGGTTTTCATTGGGCGAAAGGGACAGGGATCCATGGATCCTCTCCGGTTTGCAGTGAGAGATTACAGGAAAAAATACCATCTTGAAAAAATCATTATGGAGGAAGACGATTTTCTTCCCACAGCGTTTGAAAAAACATTGGTAGGATATTGCGATAAGCTGATCCAGGTGTCGGGGAGCAGGCAATGCAATCGGACAAATGTGCTTTTTACACAATTGGGGACGACATTGATCACGTTTTCTTTCCTGATCCCTGGCTGGAAAGCAGAATGGGAGAAGCTCGCTGCCGCATCCCCGGATGAAGATGACAGATAGTGAGGAAGATGGACATTGCTCGAAATCAAAAATAAAGAATATTGGTATGGATATAGTGATAGCGGGTTAGCCAATGAGCCTTATTTTGATGGCTATTCTGAAGGATATAGACAATCGATGACAAATGGTGCTGTAATGTATTATCGTTTTTATCAGAAAAATCAAAACAAAGAAAATGGCATGCTGGCTCTTGCACAGGATATGATGGAAGAGATCAGCAGATTTGAGAAGTTGTATGGGAACTTGAGTGCGGAGAAGCTTTGTGAGATAATAAACCTTGAAAGTGAGTATCTGGTGAGCATAAGATTCGATTAGAGTCAATTATAGATAGTAAAGCTTGGTAGAAAAAGGAAAAAGCCTTCTTTTGTGGTAGAATAATGACGATAGGTGAGAAAATCTTAGAATTGATCCATGAAAAGGGAATGACTCAGAAACATTTTTCCGAAATGACAAGGATCCCACAGAGTACATTAAGCAGTTGGAAAGGAAAAAAACAAAACCCGAGCCTGGATAAGCTCCAGGTAATCTGTGATGTGCTTAAAGTAGATCCCTATTACCTCATTTCCGGTACAAAAATAAATGAGTCTGTGAATACGGAATATATTATTGTCTATCATGATAATGAAGAGGAATACCAGCTCCTGATTGAATTTCGGAAGCTGAACGAGGATAACAGAAAGCGTCTTGCCGGTTATGCTAGGGCACTGCTGGATATGGAAGAAAAGAAAGGATCTGTGGAATTGGAGTAATATACCCGTTTTTCAGTAGAAGGAGGCTCGGAAAATGGCAATCAAAATCGCTGTTGGAAATGAAAGCTTTGATGAGATCAGGAAAGCCGGCCTCTACTATGTAGATAAGACAGCACTGCTGTATGACCTGGCAGACAGGACGAATAACAAGGTCACGCTGTTCACCCGGCCCCGCAGGTTTGGCAAGACTCTGAACATGAGCATGATGGGTTGTGGGGCAATCCGTAAACTGTCACTTGTGGAGAGCTTTGACCGACAGGAAAGAATTTGGTTATGAAAAATATCGCGGAAATTAAACAGGCAGCAAAAGCATACAGGAAAATTACTTCACGCAAGGAGCTTGGAGTATGGGATGTGCAGACGAATCGTCCGATTGTTGAAAGAATTATTCTGGATCAGGAAAAAACCAGGCAGCAGAACCTTATCCCGATCAGACGTGAGCGCATGTCCGCGAGTCCTTTTGCATTTTTCAGGGGTTCGGCTGCCATTCAGGCTTATGATCTGTCTTCCATGCCTGGAACTCCATTTACCGTGCAAGCCTGTGGAGATGCACATATTTCCAATTTCGGTATATTTGCTTCTCCGGAGCGAAGGATGGTCTTTGACATAAATGATTTTGACGAAACGCTTCGGGCGCCTTTTGATGTCGATATAAAGCGGCTGGCTGCCAGTATGGAAATCTGCGGAAGGCATCGGGGCTTTTCCAGGGATCAGCGTGAAGCGGCTGTATTTGAGGCTTCAGCGTTATATCGGAAAGCGATGATTGATTTCTCAGATCTTGGGAATATGGAAGTGTGGTACAGGCATCTGGACCTGGAGAGTCTGCTGGAGCAGGATGAATATTCCCTGAAGCAGAAAAGGCTTATGCACAGCATTCTTGAAAAAGCGTCACTGAAAACCAGTGAGCGTGCTGTGGAAAAGTATATGGAAACTGCTGGCGGCAGACTTCAGATCAAAAGTAATCCTCCACTCATTGTTCCTGTTCGTGACATGATTTGTGAGGAAAAGGATCTCTGTGATTTCACCCATAATCTTCAGAAGGCTTTTGATATTTACAAGGAATCATTACCGAAGGAAAGACTCAGCCTGATCGATCAATATGAAATCGTTGAAGTGGCGCATAAGGTGGCTGGTATAGGCAGTGTTGGGAGAAAAGCCTGGATACTTGTGCTTATGGGACGAGATAACGGTGATCCGCTTGTACTGCAAATCAAGGAAGCGGAGAAGTCTGTTCTTGAGCTTTATTATGGCTCCAGCCCTTACAGGGAATGCGGCCGGCGGGTAGTAGAGGGGCAGCGGGCCATCCAGACGGCGGGGGATATCCTGCTGGGCTGGTTCTGCCTGGATTTTCCTGGAGGGATAAGGAATGACTGTTATGTCCGCCAGCTATGGGATTCCAAGGGCTCTGCTGATCTGGATAAAATCAGTCTTGAAGGATACCAGGGGCTTTCCCTTATGTGTGCCTGGACTTTGGCTCATTCGCATGCCAAAACCGGGAACCGGCATTCAATCGCCGGATATCTCGGACAAAGCGATGCATTTGAACATGCCATGGTCAGGTATGCGAGTTCATATGCGGATCAGAATGAAGCGGATTATGCAATGTTTCTGAAGATGTCCGAAAAACCTCAGTCCTGAGCTCATTCCCTTTCCACCACTGCCAGGTATTTTTCCCGCAGCTTCTGAAAGATCTGCTGACGCGCTTCGCTATCCAGACTGTTAAGGGCTTTTTCTTTCAGTCTCTCTGCTCCCTGAAGGTTTTCGGAGATCAGCCTTCCTATATTGAGTGACTTGGAGGTCAATGTACCATTTTCCCATGCTATGGCAGCTTCCCTGGCTTTGTCTGGATAATTCGTGATGATTGCGTTGACACCTGCCTCCATGCATACAAACATCTGTTCCAGTGAGTCGATCGTCCAGATATTGACATCGATATCGTTCTTTGCGCAGTCCTCCATGAAGCGGGGCAAAAAGAGGTTGTAAAATGCCGGATGCAACGCGTTCATTCCGGCTTTTTTCGCGTATTCCGGCATCCAGGTATAGGCATCCGCGTACAAGAATCCAACTTTGGCATCTGGATCAAGAAGATGGATTTTTTCGACCGACTGATGATTGAATGAAGAATAGATGATTCTGTCACTCATCCCATATTCTTCAGCTATTTTCAATAATTCGCGCTCTATTCTCTGATAATGGATGATCCCTGTTTTCAGCTCCACATTAATTGTAAGACTTGTAGGCTTCAACATTTCATATACTTCACGTAAAGTCGGGATAGTGTAATGCTTTTCCTTCCCAAATCCGGTTCCGCGTGAATAATCAAACTGCCGAAGCTCATCCAGCGTATAATTCTTTACCCAGCCTTTGCCGGTGCTTGTGCGGTCCAGCTTCTCATCATGGATCACTACGATCTGCTGATCCTTCGTTTTGTGGACATCAAGCTCGATGCCGTCCGCCCCCAGCTTTACCGCCCATTCAAACGCCTCCATCGTATTTTCCGGCGCATATTCACTTGCTCCGCGGTGTGCCCATATTTTTACGGTGCTTTTCTTTTCTTTCACCATAGCATTGTTTATTGGTTCATGCGCTGACATGTACATTACTCCTTCCTGCAGGATAGATCTTTCCCTGACCAAAAGACCAGGGTTTTGCCTTTGGTGCTGTTCAGCCATTTACCTCTCAACATTCTTTAATCTGCGCCTGCCGCGTTTTTCCGGGAGGCTGAACGGCTGCGGATTTTTATTATATCGGTTAGCCATCTGGAAATCAATATATGACTCCAGTGCAAAATAATATGCTCCACTGTGGGCTTGCTCGTGAGTGAAGCAGAGGATTATTTCCACGCCCTTATATTCGTATGAACCTGGTTGCTGCGTACCGGTTGCACGCGTTTGGCTTTGGATCGAGCTTGCAGGCGGGACCGGGGCTTAAGTGGAATACGAATATATGGACAGATCCTAAAGGAACTCGAAGTACGGAACAATCCGCAGGAGTCATTAAGTACTGCAATTTTCTATTCAAATGCAGGAGGAGAGCGCCTTGAAACATTCATTTCAAGAAGGAGTCATCATTTGCCGGATATGGCATTCTTCTACCGCTTTTCATTCAGTGAGATGGAGCTGATCCGTCACATCGAATATGCAGATGGAAGCTCACATATGACAGGTTTTTAATGAAACAAGTCACAATTAGTTCGGTTTATGGACAATTCACGATTAAGTACTTCTGTACACCTGTTTTTATCAAAGGAGGATGAGATGAAGAAAAAACATGAAAAGTCAAAAGCCGTCATTAAGGCAGTGCTTTTTCTGGCTGGCTGTATCTGTCTGAGCCTGGCAGCTAAGGGTACGGAAATCATCACTGAATCAGTACCTGAAATGAGTTACGAGGAATTTCCGAG
>CACZQU010000378.1 GCA_902783305.1 uncultured Lachnospiraceae bacterium
ATCTGTATTACCGCGATCTCAACAAATCATCTCGGGCGCCATCGTCGGTACTTGAGATGATTCGGGATTTTAAAGTGCGCAATGGGGAACGCTTTTTGGAAAAAGATAATCTGACCTTTGACAATGTCATGAAGTGGGACGTTGTCGGATACAATGTGGAAGTCGCGCCCATGCCCTCGTCGCCACCAACAAGTCAAGGTTACCCGACAAGTTGGGATAATTTGGACAAATTAATTGTCATTACCCTGCTTATGGCCGAGAGTTATAATGAAATCACACTCAGTGACGGCTCTAAGGACCGCCTTCCCGCTAAAACGGCTGCAATTGTCGCCACTTTCATCCACTCTAACAAGAACGATAAGGGAATCCAAATGACAGATTTTGGATATTACGCATCTGCAGCCTGCGTTTTTATGGTTGCAGATTCGCAGGATGCACCCGTTTGCCATCCTGTAACGGATACAGAGTCTATTACCCGGGGTGACGGGAACTTATTTCCAAACCAATTCCAGGAAAGCCATTGGATTCATCTGACCTGCTCGCCTGCCAGGCTCTCCAAGGCTAATACCGTAAAGTCCTTTACCATCCGTCTGGACGTATGTCGCAGAAATAATAATGCTCAAATCACCGGTGATGTCGTATCTCTGCCTCTTGGAAGCGGAAACGATCAGATCAACAATTATCTCTTTGAACGTGTCCGCCCAGGTGCACAGTACATCGTAAAAACGCCCTACTACTCAGATCAAAATGACGCAGATAAGAAGAAAATTGTTGTACAGGATCACTGGTATTCACTGGCTGCCAAGAAACAGGACAGTGATGACCGGTATCTGGTTGTCAATTTCCATTCGGATAACAAAAGGGCTGGAACCGGACTGTACGAACTGGACAAGGATCCCGTTCTGGATTTCTGTGTATATAAGCAACAGCACTTTCAGTCTAAGGGTTCCCGCGCGCTCGGACATGAATTCCTGGTTTATCTCACGAAAGGTGATTCAAACAGCAAGAACGGCACCAGTAAGATGAACCGCATCCGCGGCGGACGCGTCGTCGTCACGGAAAAAAGGATCGATAATAAACCGTACTATGAGCAGAATCTGTACTGGGCAGATATGATCGATTTTGATGTCCCTGCTTCTACCGGTCAGGTGCATGTTTCTTACATTTACAATACCCCGCTGGTCTGGTGGGTTGAGGCACTTTCTGCCGATCCGAAAGACAGCAAAAAAGTAACCTGGCTGATCCGCGCCAGCTGGATCGATGAACAGCCTTCCTCTTATCGCATGTCAAAGCCGATGACGCTGGCTGTCATCCCCGGACAATCCGATAATGGTACGGTCCGCGGACCGGTTTTCTTCGAACTGCTTGAAGGAGAAATGAATAAGGACAAAGGCATTACAGGTATTTATGGAATAAAATACGGGGATAACTCGGATTCTTACCGTGTCGAGCTGCACAAGTTCTTCTTTAAGCTGACTCCCGGAATTGATCTGGTCAGTTCCACGTTTACAAAGGAAATCGCCACTGCTGGCAGCTACGATGATATTCAGCTGGCCGTGCATAACAACGGAAATGTGCCGGTCTCCCGTGTGGATCTGGGCATCTATTACAAGGATAAAAAGCTGCAGGAGATCCAGGTGAATCTTGAGCACGACAACTTGAGTAGAGCCATCTTCTATGACAACAACGGAAAAGAGAAGAGAAGAATTCAAAACGAAACCAGCAAGCTTAAGGCAGTCCGTGTTGTCAGCAGCAACTTTTCCAAGAATGCGGACGACAGATGGTCCATCCGTCAGTGGAGAATTCAGCCGTCCCGTAGTGAGTCCGTATCAAGATCACAGAACGCGACCACCCTGTCCATGCCGGATTCATATGATACGCTCATTATTCCCATGCAGATTCCTCATAACTGGGTTGGTGATTACAATATTGAAATTCGGGTAGATAAGATTTATTGCCGTAATAAACTCAATTTCCAGGTGAAACGTCCTCCCACCAAAAAGGCATCTCTCTCGCCCGTTGACCGCATGTTTACTCTCTCATCTGCCATAGCAGATGACTCGGAAAGCAATCTTGGAGATCTGGTTATGTTCACCCCCGGCGGTAGCGGGGGGGCCGTTATCAACAATGCGGGAAACGATTGGGAAAGCAGTGGTATCGTTACCGAACCTGATGATAAAACCCTGGCGATGTTCAGCTCCAACATCACTTTTGACCGGCTGCTGCTCGATACGGAGGCAAAGGATATTGAGCTGAATGCCTATGTCTGGGTTGATGACGATGTGGAGATGGTAACAATCTATCTCAACGAAAATGCCCTGATCACCGGCAATCCGATTGTTCTTCGGGCATTTACGGACGAGAATAAAACGCCAAGTTTTGAATGGACGTTCGACGGCGATGATCCGAGTTTTCAGGGACTTCGGATGAAAGACGGAAACGGATGGTCTCTGGATCTTCCGCTGGCTATGCTGACCGGTGGAGAGGACGCCTATTCGCTCCTGATCGAAGTTGATTCAGGTTCTGAGAATGAAGCCCTGTTCAGCAACAACTTTACTTTCCTCACGCTGGACAGCCAGCCGATGACCATTGTCACCGAACCCGATGACCGTACAGAAAATGCCGGAGCCAATACAACCTTCACCGTAGAGGTTACCGGCGGCCGCAAGCCATACTCCTACCAGTGGCAGGTTCTGCTGCCAGGCGGAAAATGGGAAGATATTCCGGATGCCTGGGAAAGCCG
>CACZQU010000379.1 GCA_902783305.1 uncultured Lachnospiraceae bacterium
CGCGGCAGGCAAAAAGGTCAAGATCATCGGAGATCTGCCGTTTTATGTGTCGCTTGACAGTGCGGATGCCTGGGCGCATCCGGAGGTTTTTCAGATGGACGAGGATCTGGCTCCGAAGGTCGTGGCCGGATGTCCACCGGATGCCTTTTCCGCGACCGGGCAGCTGTGGGGAAATCCCATCTATGACTGGGAAGCTCTGAAAAAGGACGGATACGACTGGTGGGTGAAGCGGATCAGCAGAAACTATGAATTCTATGACGTGATCCGGATTGACCATTTCCATGGCTTCTGCGACTATTACGCAGTGCCGTATGAGGAGAAAACCGCCGAAAACGGAACGCTGGAGAAGGGTCCCGGGATGGATCTGTTTAAGGAGCTGGAGAAGCAGCTCGGGAAGCTCAGGATCATCGCGGAGGACCTGGGGACGGTGACGCCGGAGAACGTGAAGCTGCTGGAGGATTCCGGCTTCCCGGGCATGAAGATCCTGCAGTATGGATTCACCAGCTGGGACAGCTGCTATGTCAATCATCGCCATATCCGCAACTGCGTCGTCTATACGGGAACCCATGACAACCTGCCGACACGGGCCTGGCTGGAGGAGATCAGCGACGCGGAGAGAGACTTTACCAGGCGGTACATCAATTCCATGAACTCCGATTACGGCGCGCTGACCTGGGATATCATCCGGGAGGCTTACCGGTCTGTCGCCGACCTGTGCATCATTCCGCTGCAGGATTACCTGTGCAAGGGGAAGGAAGCCTGCATCAACGCGCCGGGGACGGCCGGAGGAAACTGGCAGTGGAGGCTGCGCCCCAATTTCCTGTCCAGGGAATTGTCCGACAGCATCCGCTCTCTGGCCGCGCTGTACGGGAGGCTCCCGAAGGATCCGGAGTGAAATGAAAACTAAACCGGGGAGAGATAATCTGCTGCCGTTCGCGGTCTGTGACCTGCGCCCACGCGTGGTGTTGCCGGTAGATCGTGAACCGCAGCGAAAATCTCTTCCCGGTCCTTTTTTTGCCCTGAATACCTTGACAACTGATATACTTCGTTATATGATATATATGATGAAAGGAGGCAAGGGATGGATATTCAACTGAAGCGCGGTCTGCTGGATGTCTGTGTACTGGCAGCCATCAAGGATGAAGATTCCTACGGATATCAGATCATCAAGGATATGAAGCCGTATCTGGAATTATCGGAATCCACTTTATATACCATTCTGAAGCGCCTCGAGACGGCGGCCATGCTTACGGTCCGGTCTGTCGAGCACAGCGGGAGGCTCAGAAAATATTATCACATCACGGAGCAGGGGCTGAGGCGTATCGAGGAATTCAGGGAGGACTGGAAGGAGATTCTTTCCATATACCAATTTATTACCAGGGAGGATGCCGGCCATGAATAGGGAAGTTTTTTTTGGCGAGCTAAGGCAGAGGCTGTCCGGACTGCCGAAGGAGGATATTGAGGAAAGGCTTACGTTTTACAGTGAAATGATTGACGACCGGATCGAGGACGGGATGGAGGAAGAGGACGCCGTTGCGAGCGTAGGAAATGTTGATGACATTGTAGCGCAGATCATGTCTGAGATACCCTTGACAAAGCTGGTCAGAGAAAAGGTGAAGCCGAAAAGACATCTGAAAGCCTGGGAAATTGTGCTGCTGATCCTTGGGGCACCTGTCTGGGTTCCGCTTGTCTTCGCCGCCGCCGTGGTCCTTCTGGCTGGATATGTCGTGATCTGGGCGGTCGTAGTATCGGTATATGCCGTGGATTTTTCCATGGCGGCGGGCGCTCTCGCCGGCATTGCCGGCATGTTCCTGTATATCCGGGAAACCAGTCTGGCAGGAGCCGCTTTTTCCCTCGGGGCAGGATGTGTCTGCGCGGGGCTGGCGATCCTGCTGTTCTTTGCCTGTATAGTGCTGACAAAGGGTGTCCTTACGCTGACGGGCAAAGCTCTTCTGGGAATAAAATCTGCTTTTGTCGGGAAGGAGGCATAAGAAATGGGAAAACGAAATCACTGGATCACTGCCGCGGTATTTTTTCTGGCAGCAGGCGCGCTGCTTTGCGCCCTTTCCATCGGGGTTCTTGGATTTGACTTCAAAGGACCTGGCGCCGGAAAATATGTGACAAACACGTATGAAGTCAGGGATGAATTCGCCGACATCAAAATCGACGGGGACACGGAGAAAATCACCTTTCTTCCCGCTGAGGACGCAGAATGCAGGATTGTCTGCTATGAGGATGAAAACGATCCCCATCACGTCAGGGTGGAAAACGGGATACTGATTATTGACCGGCTGAATCCGGCCAGATGGCATCTGAACATCGGTATCTTCACGGAAAGTCCGACAGTCACGGCTTATCTTCCGCAGGATACCTACCGAAAGCTTATGATTGATGCAGATACCGGCGATGTGGAGGTTCCCCGGGACTTTTCTTTTGACAGTATAAGTATTATACTGGATACGGGAGACGTAAGCTGCTTTGCGCCGGCATCCGAAGACATCGAGATCAGGACGGATACGGGACATATCACCGTTTCCGGAGTGTCGGCAGCAGGGCTGAGACTGAAATCCGATACGGGAAGGATGGAACTGTCGGATGTCGTCATCTCCGGTGATATAGAGCTGAAGGAAGGCACGGGAAAAGCCCTTCTTGAACATGTTTCCTGCACAAACCTTGTTTCGAAAGGAAGCACGGGAAGCCTGGCGATGACGGATACAACAGCCTCGGGGGAGTTTAACCTGGAGAGGAGTACCGGTGACATAGAATTTCACGGCTGTGACGCGGAAAAGATCTATGCAAAGACGAATACGGGGGACGTGACGGGAACCCTTCTGACGGAAAAGGTTTTTGCCGCGGATTCCGACACCGGGAAGGTGGATGTTCCCGGGACATCTTCCGGCGGAAGGTGCGAGATTACGACGGATACCGGCGATATCCGGATCAGGATACAGTGAGGATTCTGTTCATGTACTGCGGCTTACCCTCGCATAACAGATCATTCAGGCAAAGGAGGTACCGTAATTGATACCGGTATTCTATGGCGGCGTGCTGGCCGCTTCCCTGACGTGTACGGCGGTTTACATTTTTATGTGGCACAAGCATTTTGATGTGAACCTTACTCTCATTTTTACACTGGTTCCCATCGCCTGCCTCGGCTATTTTCTTTCTTCCATTTCGGAAAGCGCGGGCGAGGCGGTGATTGCGACGAAAATCGTCTATATCGGTGGGTGCTTTCTGCAGCTGTTTATCGTTCTGGGGATCTTTGACCTGTGCCAGATCGTGATCAGCAAATGGGTGAGAACCGCTCTTTTTCTGGTATGCCTGCTGCTGTATGTACCCGTACTGAATATCGGATACGGAACCTCCTTTTACGAAAAGCTGTACTTTGAAGTGGAGGACGGTCAGGGCTTTCTGATCAAGGAATACGGGATTTCCCATACGATTGTCCATGTCGCGATTTTTCTCTTTTTTGTCGTGGGCATAACAGCCATCGTTTATTCCTGGCTGAAGAAAAGACAGGTCTCCAGAATGATCCTCTGTCTGCTGGTTCTGCCTTATGTGATCTGCGTTTTATGCTTTTTCGTGATCAGGAGGATCATCCCGGAGGTGGAGCTTGTGCCGCTGGGGTATGTGCTCGCGGAGCTCATTTATCTGGTGATTGCCTACCG
>CACZQU010000380.1 GCA_902783305.1 uncultured Lachnospiraceae bacterium
GTTGTCGTCAGCCAGCGTCACAATATGGGTTTTCTGAATGACGATGGTGAGTAAAAGCAGAATAGCTGTCCCCAGTAGCAGTTTGCCGCATTGTTTTGTCTTCATAGGATACACCTCCTCAGCAGCCTAAGCAGAATCGCAGAAAATCGCCCTGCATATAGTTCATTTCATTGGGCGGCTGAGCCTACAAGCTCTCACTGTCTGCAGGGGAACCACAACAATATGAATATACTTTTTTCTGATTCAGATTTCAAGCATAATCGTTTACCTCCTCCCTACAGCTGCTTTTGCTGCAGATAAACGACTTACTGACGTCCTGTGGGACGTCATAGGTTGTCTCCTTTCAAAGAACGTTTCTTTATATCTGACAATGCCAGTATACCAGCTTAAACAGAGGTTCTGTTTTTTGCTTGCCACTGGAGGGAGAGGGAAGATTCAATACACTCCGCATTATTACCGGACAGAATGAAATGAAATTCTGTATTCTGTTGCCGTGGTTCCAGTGTTATACTGTCTTGGAAAGACGAGAACAGTATGTCCGTTTACAATCTTCACTGAAAGAGGAAAATGTAATGATAAGGAAAGCTTTAACAAAGAGTTCGGTCATGACGATCATTGTGCTGTATTTACTGCTTTCGGCGCTGTTTCCGGCCGCCTGCCGGGCAGATTCCGCCGGATTGACCCAGGAGCAGCGTTCCGCGCTTGGCATGCTGAATTATATTGCGGTACTCACCCAGGAAATCACAGCTTCCCGATACAGCCGTGTGGCCATGGAAGAAGCGTACTCTGAGCTCGTCAACAACCAGGCGCCGGAAGTGGTGGACAACCGTACCCTGGACCAGCTGCTGAGTCTGATGGATACCATGGAAAGCTATCGCATGAACTCTGTCCAGTTTGACAGGGCAAGATATTCCTTTGAGCGGGCGAGAGCAGATATACTTGCAGAAAATGCCGGACAGCTGATCGTAGACCTGTTTGATTCCGAAGGGGATAAGCTGATGATTGCCGAGGCTGTCGTCATGACCGGTCTGCGGATTGCCGATGGACTTGGAGACGCTGATTTTGATTACACCAGGGATCTGTGGAAATTATCCGACCAGGAAGCGGAAACGTTACATGCAAGCCGGAAAGCCGCCTTTAGATACATGGTGGAGATCGTCCATGAGTATGACTTGCCGGGAAATCTGGCCTTGACGGAGGATCTCGTGTCACAATATGTCACCTGGGAAAACAGCGGCAATCTGACAGGACGGATCCGCTTTCTGGAATCCAACCGGCATTTATATGAAGGGTATGGCGGCTATTGGCTTTTGCTTGCGCAAAGCTATTATGAGAACAAAGAGTACGCCAGCTGCCTGGAGGCCATGGACAATTATGAAGCCATGGGTCTGCATATTTTCCGTTATGACAAGCCTTTTGCCAGAACCCTGCCGGTGGCGGTTTCGGCGGCAGAGAACTGTCTGGAGGGGGAGGAACGGACGGAACGGATTCTGCATTATGTCAGCTGCATCCAGGAAAATATATCCACAACTTCAGATGAAGACTGGGCGTTACGCTATTTCTGCGCCATTACATTATGCAGCCTTTACAGACAAACCCAACAGCTCTCCCAGGTCGAAGAAGCCTATGAACTGACGATCGATAATCTCAATCTGCTGGTACCGCGCCAGTGGGAGATGAACCAGCAATATCTTTCCGGTGCTCCCGTCCAGATGATCATCCCCAAAGATGCACCTTCATCGGAAGTCAGACAGATCAAAAGCTATAATGAAAAGCTGAAGCGGGAATGGGAAACTCAGGGACCCCCGGCCTGGATGCCTGTTGTCAGAAATCTTGACCTGATCCGGCAGATAATAACAGAAGTGGATGGTTTTCCGGAAAAACAGGCCGGGAGGGAGAATCAGTTATATGATATCATCCACCCGGATGGAAAAATTCTGTTTTTATGCGATGATCTGGAAAACTGGTCATGGCTATGGGACAGAGCAGACGAAGAACAGGCAGAGGTGGATGACATCAGCGTTACCTATGATTACGATTCAGATGAAATATGGATCACTGTTCCGGAGAATCATGTATGCGATGCAAGCAGAATTGAGGTGACCGTCCGGAACCCGGACGGGGAACAGCATACTTTTTACACTTCGATCGTACGTGAAATGAATCGCGGCGTCAAAGAACGTTATGACGATCGTACGCAGCTTTATCAGACTAAGTGTACCGGTACGATAACCTATTACATGCTGGGATGGCAATTGGAGGTTGCCTTTGGCGGCCGTCCCATCTTTCAGGAGGGGTACAGACTGGATGTCCGGCTCTATACCTATGATACCAATATATTCATCAAAGACAGCACCTTCACCGCTCGTGAAGAGGAAAAACCCTGGTATAGGAAAGTATTCTCAAAGGAAGGGTTCTGGGCTTTTGACAGGGTATACAGCCCGGAAAGCATGTACAGAATCGGCCGGGAGGCAAACAACCATGGGGACTATGAGACCGCCGTCTCCTGGTATCAACCGGCAGCAGATCAAGGAAATGCACAGGCGCAGAATGCGTTGGGCGTATTGTACAAGTTTGGACAAGGTGTTGAGGAATCTCCGGAAAAAGCCGTAGAGCTGTTTCAGCTTGCAGCGGATCAGGGATATTCAGAAGCACAGTACAACCTCGGCATCATGTATCATTCCGGCTGGGGGATCGAACACTCCTATGAAATCGCCGCCAGATACTTTCAGCAGGCTGCGGATCAGGGATACGCGGCGGCGTGGTATTATCTTGGGATCTGTTATGAATACGGACAGGGCGTAGAACAGTCTTATGAAACCGCTTTCACCTGTTATCAACAGGCAGCAGAGCTTGGATATGCCTCTGGCTGGAATATGCTCCGGAAGATGTACGAAAATGGAAATGGTGTAGAGCAATCCGATGAAATGGCACAGTTTTACGCTGCTAAATATCAGGAGGCGAACTAGAAATTCATGAGAAGTTGTTCCTTGGAAGGAAATGATTCATCTTCTCACTTTCCTTTCTTCTTCCAGTCTTACCATAAAAAAGGTATGGCATCATTCGATGCCATACCTTTTTCTCTGATCGTATGGATGACTCCAGTGCAAAAAACCATGCTCCACTGCGGACATGCTGGAGAGCAGAGCGGTGATATCACGTTTTGTCAGCATCTGCAGCCAGAATCCCTGTATCAATTAAGAATCGTACAGAAGTCGGCATTCACCCAGCCTTGAATACCATTATAGTTCGCCCATACATAGCTGCCGCTCCAACGGGATGTATCTACGCTGAACACTTCTCCCTGATTAATTGAAGCCAGCTCATTAGAGTCATCATAGCTCGCATAGGAACGGATGGCCAGATATCCGGACTCAACACAGCAGAATGCCGTGCGCCAGTTGGGATTTGTGAATCCATCGTTACCGCCATTGACAGTGTTCAGTTCATCATTCTTGATTTTTTCCATTTTATCTTTCCTCCATTGTTTTTTCTATTGCGGGTAAAGTATATCATAATCTGTATCACACAAGCAGCACATAGCTTTGGCGCACTTTTTATCAATACTTAAACTTTCCCGAGTACTTTATATATGCATCCGGATATATAAATTGTAACTGGGGAAGGGTGTACATGCATCACCTTCTGATGGATATATACCGGCTGATACTGCATATTCGCTGCCATATCTGATGAGTTTAATCTGCTGCATTGCCGTCAGCTGGAGATGCCCGCATCGCCGTCTTCCTCCGCCTTGCATATGCCCACGAATACCGGGTCATATGACTAAGTTATTTCATTACAGTGCCTTAGTCATTTAAAACAATACTGGCATGGCTTCCATTGTCTTTATCCTTTTTAATTATGATCTGTTTACCGAGCCGTGACTCGAGTGCGCCGACATGAGAGATGATTGCCACTAATCTTTCCTCGCCTTCGGTCAGATCCTGCATTGCATTCATGGCTTGATCAAGAGCATCCTGATCCAGGGTGCCAAA
>CACZQU010000381.1 GCA_902783305.1 uncultured Lachnospiraceae bacterium
GACCGCAAATACAATCAGATGGGAACTCTTGATGTCCGCCGTCTCAACCCCGATCTCATGATTCTGCTGCAGAAACCATTCCAGCATGAAAAGACATGCAAGCATAAGCAGGAGTTCGATGAGCTGCGAAGCCAGCTGTCCCGGTTTGAAGGTAAACCAGATCACGCGGGTCAGGCAGTGAATCATATGCTGCAGCGTATGGGCGACACAACAGCAGAATACGATCTGTCTGAAGGTAACGGTATACGTAAACGCCAGCAGCAGAGCAGAAAGCAGGAGCATCAGCATGAAACTGACCGTGAACCAGCTCCCGATGCGCAGCAAAGGAGAAAGAAATCCCTGCGGAATGAGCATAGGCAGTATGAGGTAGACAGCTGTCAGAGGCACAAGTCTCAGCCGGTAACCAGGCCGGCGGGGCAGAGAGTGACACAGCACCAGCTCCAGCGCGAGGATCTGGACGTGAAATTCATTGACAAACCAGAGCTTCATGACAATCTGCCTCCCAGAATCTGTGCCATTTTTTCAAGGCAGGCCTTTCTGCGGCGCCGGGAGAGGGGGATCTGATCCCCCGCAACCTCCAGCGTCGTTTTACCGATACTGTCCACGCACGTTCCATTGACCAGATGGCTCGCGCTCACCTTGACAAATCCGGAAAAACGATTGTCCTCCTCCAGGGTTCCCAGCTTCCCGTACATCTGAAAAATACCGTCACGGGTATGGAAAACCAGGTTGTGGTTAAACACTTCGACATACTGAATATCCCGAATGTCCACTACCTTTGTACCGGTTTTCTGGACGATGGGGAAGGGGCGGGAGGAGCCGGCCTGCATCCGGCGCCGGATCCGGTCCAGCTTCATCGCAAACTCCTCGTACTGTACAGGCTTGATCATGAACCCCATCGCCTCCACCTCGTAGCCGCGGATGGCATACTGAGCCATGCTGGTAATAAAAATGATGGGAACCTGTCCGTCCCGCCGGCGAAGCCGGTCTGCGCATTCCAGACCATCCATCAGGGGCATGGAGATATCCAGCAGGACTGCATTGTAATCGCCCCGGTAGGCTTCCAGAAAACGGACGCCGTCCGAAAAACACACGCAAGAGACTTCCTCTCCTTTTTTCGCAGAGTAGGCGGCGCAGTATTGTGCCAGAGTTCTCCGGTAACTATCCTCATCCTCCACTATTGCGATCCGAATCAAAATGATCCCCCCATCTACTGTCTCAGGTTCCTTTTCCGATCTCAGATAATTTTTCTGATATAATTGATGATTGCTTCATCGGCAGCATGGGCAAAGAAAAGCTCCCTGAAATGTTCGCCGGCCACGGCGCCGCGAACCAGATCCGGATCCAGATGCTCCAGGCATTCGGTAAGCGGACGAAGGGTCTGCAGACGTACCTGATCCAGGATTTTTTTATTCCGCTGCTCCGGCTCTACCCGCTCTTTGGGGTAGCCCTGTCCATGGCCGAATCCGAACAGCTTTTCAAAGATATAGGTGAGATTCAGCTCACCGCCCCAGCCGAATCCCTTGGCAAAGGGAAGGGCGATGGCATTGCCATCGTTGACATGGGCAAACGTGTAGGCGTCTACGGGATCCTCAATATGTCCGCACAGGACGCCGGGGAAGCTGTTCATGGCGAGCATGGCGCCTTCGCCTGTGCCGCAGCCGGTGATGACGTAATCAGCAGCGCCGCTGTTGAGCAGAATGGCGCCGAGGATGCCGGCCTGCACATAGGTGAGCTGAGCCTGGTCGTCGGCGGTATACATGCCGTAGTTGTCAACGGTGTGCCCCATAGGCTCCACTACATTTTTCAAGGCGGTCAGAATCAGACCGTTTTTGGCTGCCTGGCTGTTTTCATTGATCAGTGCGATTCTCATCTTCTTTTCTCCTCCAGAACAAAATTTGATATCCGCGGCAGAAAGCCGGAATTCTGGCGTGCCGCGCGTGATAAAGGTCTTCTGCGCCTTGGAATTTCGCGCGTAAACCCTTAATCAGCGTTTCCTTAGGAGCTGTGCATAAATAACCTGCACAGATGACGTAGGATAAATTCGTCCAGGCAAGGCGGAGGAATGAGTCGATGCGGGCA
>CACZQU010000382.1 GCA_902783305.1 uncultured Lachnospiraceae bacterium
AATAAACAAAGCCCCTGCCGCAAGACAGGCCGTAGGCAGCTTTGCCAGTCCCAGCTCTTCCAGGGAATTCTTCTTAAAATGCTCCAGAAGGCTCTTAAGACAACGTTCCTCGTCAAAAAAACTGTTATCCAGGGGAAAAATACAGATATTCAGCCTGTCCCGCAGGTCTTCCATATCAATGCCCTTCACCATCAGGGCTTCATTGCAGATGATCTCCGCCGGCGCATACCGGACAATTTCATCCCCAAGACCCCTCTCCTGCCCGGCTTCCGTCACCAGACAGTCCCCGGTAGAAATATCCGCAACGGCGATACCGTACCGGTTCTCCACAGAAATGACAGACATAATATAATGATTCCGGGATTCCTCCAGAGCGCCGGGATCCAGGATCGTACCCGGTGTAACAATCCGGATCACCTCCCGCCTGACCAGTCCCTTTGCCTTTCTGGGATCCTCAACCTGTTCACAGACCGCAACCTTGTGTCCTTTTTCGATCAGCCTTGAAATATAGGTATCCGCCGCATGAAACGGAATACCACACATCGGAGCTCTCTCCTCAAGGCCGCAGTCCTTTCCGGTAAGGGTAAGCTCCAGCTCCTTTGACACGGTAAGGGCATCTTCAAAAAACATCTCATAGAAGTCGCCCAGTCTGTAGAACAGGATGCAATCCTTATACTCTTCTTTTGTCCGCAGGTATTCCTGCATCATTGGTGAAAGTGACATTGGTTCCCCCATTTTTCTTCATCCGCAGTTTTTCAGGAGAAGACTCCTTCCCTCTGCAATTATGGATTTTCTTCCACAACCGTTCCCAGGTAATAAAAACCGTGGCACTGATCCAGACTTACCCGGATATACTGCCCCAGCATCTCCTTTCGTCCTTCAAAATGAACGAGAAGATTATACTGCGTCCGTCCGGTAAAAATACCCTTTTCCTTACTTTCCGACTCCACCAGTACCTCCTGTACTGTTCCTTCGAAACGGGAGGAATTTTCCCTGCCTTTCTTCTGAACCAGGGCAAGAAGGCGGTCAAACCGGTCTTTTACCACCTCCGGAGGAATCTGATCCTCCCTCTTCGCGGCAGGGGTGCCTGCACGCTTGCTGTAAATAAAGGTAAAGGCCGTGTCGAAATCCGCTTTTTCCACCACATCCATCGTATCCTGAAAATCCTCTTCCGTCTCGCCGGGATATCCGACCATGATGTCCGTAGTGAGCGAGATATCCGGAATGGCTTTCCTGATCCGGGCAACCAGATCCAGATAATATTCCTTGTCATAATGGCGGTTCATGTCAGCCAGGATTCTGGAGCTGCCGGACTGCATCGGGAGATGCAGGTGGTGGCAGACTTTCCGGCTCCTTGCGATGTATTCGATCAGCTCGTCCGACAGATCCTTCGGATGGGAGGTCATAAACCGGATCCGCCGGATTTTTTCCACCTTTTCCACCATCTCCAGAAGCTTTGCGAAGGAAACCGGCTCCGGAAGAGTTTTTCCATAGGAATTCACGTTCTGACCCAGCAGCATGACCTCCGTCACTCCGTCTTCAGCGAGCTTTTCTACCTCGTTCACAACGGCTCCGGGGGTACGGCTCTTTTCCCGCCCTCTGACATATGGGACAATGCAGTAGCTGCAGAAATTATTGCATCCAAACATGATATTGACGCCGGATTTAAATCCGAAGTTCCGGGCAGAGGGGAGCTCCTCCACGATCCGGTCAGATCCTTCCTGGATATCCACTACCTGCTGCCCGGACTCCATCATCCTGCAGTACAGCTCCGCAAACTGGTACATATTGTGGGTTCCGAACACCAGATGGACAAAAGGATAATCCTCCCGGATTTTCCGGATCACTTCCTCCTCCTGCATCATACAGCCAAAAAGAGCAATCCGCATCTTCTGGTTCCTTCCGTAAAGATTCCGGAGCTTTCCCAGCCGGCCATATACCTTCAGATTGGCATTTTCCCGGACGGTGCAGGTATTATAGGCGATGAAATCACCCTCCTCTTCCCGTCTTGTCCTCACGAAGCCGATCTCCTCCAGGATGCCGGCAATAACCTCCGATTGCTTTTCATTCATCTGACAGCCGAAGGTTTCCAGGCAGTAAGCCGGAGGCTGATTCCCGTTCCAATACTGTTTTGTAAGCTCCTTTGCCTTCTGGATAAAATAAAGCTGGCGCTGCGGCTCAAGAACCGGGATTTCAATGTCCGGTAAACCGCTCTGGCTTTGTTCTGCGTATCTCATGAATATGCTCTCCTGTATGGCAGGACAGGTGTTGGATGCCTGCGCTATCACACAAACAACCCCAAAATAAATTTTGGGGTTGTTTGTCTCGCCGTTTATGAAACTATTTTAAACTATTTCTTTATTTCATCTGTCTGATGCCGCTCCGGTCAGCTTCTCCAATCAGCTGCCACAGGTGCGTCTTCTGCGGATGAAAGCAAACGTGCCTCCGACAAAGGCAAAGATCGCAAGGATGCTCATGGAACCGACAGGAGTCTCATCCTCGGTCCTGACACTTGTCGTGGACGATGACGATGATGTACCCGTCTGTCCGGCAGCAGAGGCATTGCTGTTGGCCCGCGCGGCGGTGCCCGTCGCCTGTGCTGCCCGCGTCAGTGAGACGTAATCTGTCGAGCTGGTTCTGGTAGAGCTGCTGGAGCCGGAGGTGCCGGAGCCGGAGTAGCTGCTGCTTCCGGGCTTCGTCGTCGGCGTTGCCGTGACACGGGTCGTGGGCGTAACCGTAATTCCTTCTACCTCGAAATCCTTAACGATGTGATCCACAACTCCGCTGTTCACCCATTGGTTGTCTGCCGTGGACCAGGTATACAGACGGAAATAGATCCACATAGGATAGGTAGCGGATTTCGTCAGCGGTGTATTCACCCCGATTTTCAGGTTCGTCTGCTTTTCCCCGTTCTCACCGATCGACCAGTAGACAAAGACCCATTTCCCGTCGCCTTCCACCCGATCCGGATAGACATCCTCTGCGGAAGCTCCATGGACCTCGAAATCATACCGGACTCCGGCCGGGAACTGGTGGGGAGTCTCAAAAACATCACCTGAAGCGGTACACTCGCCGATTTCCGGGATATGAGGTGCTCTGGTGGTCGGCTCCGGTGTCGGAGTATCTGTAGGTACCGGAGTATCAGTAGGTATTGGAGTATCCGTAGGTATCGGCGTATCCGTAGGCTCCGGTGTCGGAGTATTTGTCGGAGTCAGCCTCGGTACAGGCGGAATATCCGTAGGAGTAGGCGTAGGCGTAGGCGTATCCGTCGGAACAGGTGTCGGCGTGTTTGTCGGTTTTGCCGTAGGCCGCGGTGCAGTGGTAACCGTCACCGAGGGTACCGGAGTCACCGTCGGGCTGAGGGTAACTGTCGGCGTCGGCGTCAGAACCTTCTTTACCAGGTTTCCATCCTCATCGATGGTAAAGCCGTCATCGTCAAAGGTAAACAGGTTCATGGCTATAAATCCAAACTGCTCATCGGTCAGCCCGGAACCATCCATATTTTCCAGAAGCGGATCACTATCCTGCGGATTTGTACGGTATACATGGATATCGGAGGAGCTGCTCAGATTGCCCCCGATCTGTATCGTGGCTTCATCAGAACCCAGCACAATATTTGCCGGGGTACCGGAGCTGTTCGTGTTCTGTGACACTTCGATTTCTCCTGCCACAGAAGGAATTCCCACCTGTATGCTGCTATACTCGTTTTCGGTGTAAATCGCACCGCCGTTTCCGGCAGAGGTTCTATTCCCCGAAACCGTTCCGCCGGCCAGCACAACCGACCCGGAATACAGTGTTATCGCACTGCCGGGAGCTGATGTAATATTGTTTTTCAGTGAAACGCCCTTCTGGATTCCTACCCTGCCCGAATCCTGTACATCCACCAGGGAACCGGACACTCCGGAGCTGCGGCTGCCCCCGTCCACTGTCAGACTCCTGGAATCAGTCGATCCGTCAAGGTTCATCGCCACGCCGAACTGGAGTTCACCGGCAACCGCAAACAGAGTGCCGCCAAAGGAGGAACCACGGCTGATCTGGATACCCGATTGTGCAGCGGCGATCTTGACACTGACACCGGACGGAACATTCACCGTCTCATCCACCGAAACACTCCCCTCAAGAAGGATATTCAGGTTGTTGTTGAAATCCTCCCTGTCCTGCTCCCTGTTCAGGGCTTCGTTCAGCGTCCTGTAGGTACGGAGCAGTTCGGAAGAACCGCCCTCATTTAATTTGATCACCTGGACGGGAAGGCTGGGGTCAGGTTTCTCCTCCGTGGTCTCCTCTGTCGAGGTCTCGGTCTCCGTCTGAATCTCCTCCTCGCTGGTGATTTCCACCGGGGGTTCCGACTCCGTAACCACAGGATCGGGGGAAAGCTCTTCCTCAGGTAAGGAATCCATCTCCCCTTCCCCTACCGGCTCTTCGATACCGGTATCGCCGGTGAAAGGATCATCCTCCGCCGGAATACCGGAATCCTCTCCGGAATCGGAAATATCCTCCCAGGAAGCTTCGTCCCCGGGTATCGTCTCCTCATCCTGAGGGATCTGAGGTGCGGGAATCTCCTCTTCGGGAATCTCTTCCTCCGGATACTCCTGTGCGGGAGCCTCCTCCTGGTAGTCCTCACCGGCAGGGATTTCCTCGTAATAGTCATCTCCCGCTTCCTCCCCGACAGAAGCGGTGTCTTCATAATAATCACTCTCCTGGGCCAGGGCATCGAAATCATCCCCTGAGCTCCAGTCAGAAAAGGCTTCAGCTTCCTCGTCTTTACCGGCAGCCACGCCATAGGCTTCCTCCTGAGCCATAGTCAGCGGAGCTAACGCGCCAAGCGCAAGTGTCCCGGCTATCGCCCAGGCAAGGAAATGTCTCGTTTTCATCTAAAGTGCCTCCTTCTTTTCGATGCTTCGTTTACACAAAGCAGCAGGACAATCATTGGATGGATCAACCATTTGCATTCGATTCTCCTGAGAGAAATCATGCCAGCCTGATGGCATCTTTCTAAATCGAATAAAGTATAACACGCCGATTCCGAAAAATCAAACTGATTTCAAAACACTTCGTATTCCGTCACGATCAGATCCGGCCGGATATCCTCCCTGCCGCAGGGGATCTCGTCGAACACCTGCGCATTCATGGCCAGAGCCGCTTTGAAATGATGAGGGTGCTCACTGAGATACCGGTCGTAATATCCGCCGCCGTATCCGATCCTGTTCCGCCGGCGGTCAAAAGCTACCCCCGGCATGATCATCAGGGCATCCTCCCAGAAAACAGGATCCCCGCCCCATGGCTCCCCGATTCCGAAAGCGTTTGTCTTCAGTATGGTATCCGCGGTATAAGGGTAAAACTGCATTTTTCCGCCGGAAATCTTCGGCAGTGCTACCTCTTTTCCGGCTCTCAGAGCCTCCTCAATCAAGGGTCTGGTCCGGACCTCCTTCCCGAAATCAAGGTAGGCAGCGATCCTTGATGCATTCTGATATACCGGCAGACTGCATAGTCTGGAAAGAATATCCCGGCTCACAAGATCAGCCGTTTCGGCCGTCATTTTTTCCCGAAGACGGAAAACCCGGTTCCGGTATTCAGCTTTGGCTTGTTTTAGCTCCATATTTTTCCCCGAGATTTGTTATGCTTCCATCCGGTTCCCGGATATCTATGCTGTCCAGCTGGGAACGCAGATTCAGCCGGATGGCCGCAATATACTCTTTTCTCAGCCTCGCCTGCTCTTCCTTCTCCTCCGGTGTCAGCCCCACACTCTTTGCCTTGTGTGCCAGTGTATTGATCCTGTCCAGCTGATGAACATCCAATACTGATCCCTCCTTATCTCGTGATCCCTAATGCATCCATTATCTTTCTCTGACGCTCTTCCATCAGGAAAGCATCAGAAGACTCCATATGGTCGTATCCCAGAAGATGAAGCATACTGTGCGCGACCAGGAAGCAAAATTCTCTTTGGAGACTGTGACCATACTCTTCGGCCTGGCTTCTGACTTTCCCGGCGCAGATCATGATATCTCCAAGCATCAGCCGTCCCGTGTCCAGGTCAAAAAGCGTTTCATCCTCTTCCAGGATCGAAAAATCCGAAGGTGAGGGAAAAGGAACAGCGGGAAAGCTCAGAACGTCCGTCACGCGGTCTATCCCGCGAAACTCCCGGTTTGCCTCCCGGATCGCTTCCTCATCCGTAACCACCAGGGATATTTCCACGTCCGCATCACAGCCTTCCTCCTCCAGGACTTTTTCCGCTGTCCTTGCGGCAAGCTCTTCACAGGGAAGCAAAGGAATCTCTTCCTCACATTCATATTGGATAAACACTGCCATTTCCGCCTCCAAAATCAGGATTTTCGCCCGTTTCTCCGCCGGTTCTCATCCCTTCTTTTCTGCTTCGCTTCGTAATCCTCATAGGCCTTGACAATCTGCTGTACCAGAGGATGTCTGACGACATCCTTGCTGGTCAGACGGCAGAAGGCGATGTCTTCGATTCCGGACAGCACCTTCATTGCCATGTCCAGTCCGGAAACCGCGTCCCTCGGCAGGTCCTTCTGCGTCGCGTCCCCGGTCACAATCACCTTGGAGCCGAAGCCGATCCTGGTCAGAAACATTTTCATCTGAGCAGGCGTCGTATTCTGGGCTTCGTCCAGGATGATAAACGCGTTGTCCAGGGTTCTGCCCCGCATATAGGCAAGAGGCGCCACTTCGATCAGACCCTTTTCCATATTTTTCTGAAAGCTGTCCGCTCCCATAATCTGATACAGCGCATCATACAAAGGGCGAAGATACGGATCGACCTTGCTCTGCATATCTCCGGGAAGAAATCCCAGCTTTTCCCCGGCTTCGATAGCCGGCCTTGTCAGGATGATCCGGCTGACCTCCTCGTTCCTGAAGGCGGTAACCGCCATTGCCATGGCCAGGTAGGTCTTCCCTGTACCGGCAGGTCCCACTCCGAACACAATCATCTTCGTCCGGATCTTATCGACATATTCCTTCTGCCCCAGGGTCTTCGGCCGGATGGGCTTCCCCTGAATCGTATTGCAGATGAATTCCTGGTCGATCTGTGTCAGCACACTGCTCCGGTTTTCGACAGCCATTGCCAGACCATAGGTCACATTCTGGCTGGTGACCGGCGTCCCTCTGGCCGCCAGCCTTCCAAGCTCTTCGACCAGCTGCCGGGCCAGGGAAGCATTCTGTTCGTTCCCAAGAATCTTGAGGTAACCGTCCCTGGAAATCAGAGTGACCTGCAAAGTCCGCTCAATCTGCTTACGGTATTCATCAAATTGTCCGAAGATTTCCGCCTCATAGCTTGCGGGAATCTCTGTATGTAGCTCAACGATACTGCCTGGCATAAACACCGACAATCCTTTCTTGATTATTTATGACTCCAGTGCAAAAAGCCATGCTCCACTGCGAGCTTGCTCGCAAGTGGAGCGATGGATTCTTTGCACGCCCCTATA
>CACZQU010000383.1 GCA_902783305.1 uncultured Lachnospiraceae bacterium
CCCGGGAAAATCCGTTCCCGTCTGGAGACACAGCTGAACACACTGGAACGGAAGCTCTCGGAAAGCGAGGAAAAGGCCTCGGAGCTTAAGCTGCGGCTTGCCGATCCGGATATTGCGTCAGACTATGAAAAGCTGATGGAACTCGAGGAACAGCTTTCAAGGGAAGAGCATGAGCAGGAAACGCTTCTGGAACGCATGCTGGAAACAGAAACGGAGCTTCATGAGCTGGATGAAAAAGCACCGAAGAAATAGCGTGAAAGCCTTGTGCTATGACATTATGTTACAGCATAAGGCTTTTCGATTAAAACCATAGTGGACTATTGATTTGATCGCTATTTTATGTTATCCTGTGCTCGGAAAGGCGGTGGAATCAGAATGTATGTGAGAAGAGATATAGAGAAAGTCTTGTTAAAGGCTGCAGAGTCATTTCAGGTGATTACTTTGTTTGGCAGCAGGCAAGTAGGAAAGACGACCACAGTTGACTTTTTGTTTGGTGATGAATTCAGTTTTGTGACCTTGGATGATTCCGATGAACTGGCTCTGGCTCACAATAATCCAAAAGCATTCTTTGAATCTCACCCATGGCCGCTTATCATAGACGAGGTCCAGAAAGAGATAAGCCTTTTAAGTGAGATTAAAAGAATCGTAGATGAACAGCGGCGTATTTGGATGCGAAGCGGAGAACACAGAAGACTTATGTTCGTGCTGACCGGATCAAATCAGTTTGAGCTGCAGGAAGGAATATCCGAGTCTCTTGCAGGAAGGACTGCCGTAATCAATATGGCAGGATTCACACAAGCGGAGAAAAGAGGTATCGAAGGGTCTCTGTTTGAAGTCGATTTCGAAAGTTCATTAAAAAAGCAACATACACATCCGGATTTTTATAAAAGCAGTCTGGCTGTATTTGAAGATATCTTTCAAGGTGGAATGCCGGATATATGTACCGGAGAATCTGAAAGGAATGTGTATTATAAAGCGTATGTAGATTCGTACATTGAGAAAGATGTCCGAAAGCTGATCTCAGCATCAAGCGAGATGCAGTTCAGACGCTTTATTGAAATACTGGCACTCAGAACTGCTCAGGAACTTGTATACAGCGATATTTCAAAAGATCTGGGAATCAACGTGGACACATGCAAGAGATGGATCTCCATACTGCAGACGTCAGGGATCATCTGCCTGCTTCAGCCATATATGTCTAATATGTCTAAGAGGATAATTAAATCTCCTAAGTTATACTTTATGGATACGGGACTGTGTTCGTATCTGTGTAAATGGCCGTCTGCCGAAATGCTTAGAGACGGAGTAATGAGCGGAGCGTTCTTTGAGACTTATGTTGTAAGCGAGGTTATAAAGAGTTTTCTGAACAATGGTGTGGATCCGGCTCAGTATCTGTATTACTACAGGGACATAGATAAGAAAGAGGTTGATATTCTTCTTGTAAAAGACGGTGCACTTTACCCTGTCGAAGTAAAAAAAGGCATCTCTCCGACAAAACCGACGAAGAACTTTAATGTGCTGGAGAAATACAAGATGCCGGTCATGCGAGGTATGGTAATAGAGAATACCGACGCGGTAAGGGCGATAAACGATAATGCTTTCTGTTTCCCTGTATCTCTGCTGGGAGTATAGAATGTCATTGCTTTTTTGCAAAGGAGATAACCAGTGGATAAATGGCTTGAGAACAAAGAATTACCATATCATTTAGTATCTGCGTGCGGTCTTGTCCGCAAAGACGGACAGGTTTTACTGATACGGAATCCGAAACGCGGCTGGGAACTGCCAGGAGGAACTGTTGAACAGGGAGAGACGATCACAGAAGCGCTGAAAAGAGAGATATTTGAAGAATCAGGAATACTGAGTGAGCCCGAGCACCTTACGGGGGTCTATCAGAATCTGGTAGTAAAGGATGGTTACGGCCCATTAAGCGGGATGAAGATACCGCCAATCATCAATTTTGCATTTCTTTGCAAATATGTTGACGGTGAAGCGGCTGTTTCGGATGAATCTCTGGATGTACGCTGGGTGACACCGGATGAGGCAGTACAAATGGCAACACATCCTCTGTATGAAAAGCGGCTTGTGGATATGCTGAAATATGATGGTACAGTTGTTTTTTCATCATACGCATATGATAATAAGACTGCTGTGTTCAAGGCTGACGAAAATCTGTAACAACACGCAGTTCAATCAGAATATAAGGCAACACCAATTCAACAGGAGGTATAATCATGATCTTTCACGTTAGTACAAACGGTTGTGATAGCTGGAGCGGCACGCAGGACAAGCCCTTCCG
>CACZQU010000384.1 GCA_902783305.1 uncultured Lachnospiraceae bacterium
AGCTGCCGTTACAGATACCGTATAGCGAGTGAACACACGATGTTTTCAGGATGAAACGGCAGTTAATTGCGTTCACGAGTATAATACAGGAAAACATCGTCACAAAATCATAGGATCATTGTTTCGGCAGCAAAAGATCCGGCATATTCCGCACCATGCATTCCGAAACGGTGAAAGGCAGCTTTTCTTTCTCCAGAACCTCCAGGAAATAATCCAGAGGCTTTATGTCCTTTGTCAGAAGCTGAAATGAGACGCAGAACTTGTCCGGAAGCGCATTTACTTCCAGCATCAGATTTCCATCCGTGATCGTATAAATCGATCGGATGTACTCCGACATACCGCCCCAGTCCGTCTTACCCACATAGCTTACCATATAGGTGTCCCGGGAATCGCTGCGGTAGATGCTGTTTTTTTCGGCATATTTTATCTTGGATTTCAAATCTGGCTGATTGTCGATTCCTTTTCGTGCTTCAACCATCTTACGATACCATTCGAAGCTGTTTTCCGGCTGCATCTGTGTTATGATCGCGCCTCTTGCACGCTGGTTCAGACGCTCAATGGACTCGTCAGCCATCTCCCAGTCATATTTCACATGAATAAATCTGACAAAGTCCCGATAGGATTTGGGACAACCAACATCCTTCCGGTAGTCATCCGCGATTTTGGCGGAAATATGCTGCCCCTTCCTTGGCGGGAAATAACGAGCAGCGGTTTTCAGCATGATTGCGGAAAGAATGGAATTGGGACTCCCGTCAATCTGCTTTGCATACTCCATGAAGGCTCTGCTGTCAAGGTCAACCTGATAGTAATATACTTCATTCGCAAAGGGATTCAGGAAATAAAAATAATCCATTTCGATTCCGACGTTGCTGTCCCCTTCTTCGTACCGCTTCAGCGGATCATCAGTAAGAAGGCTGTTTTCGTCAGGATATGCGTACTCTTCCTTCTCAACAGGTGATCCGACCTCTTTCAGGTCATCCGGGGGCGTGATCTGGCCGTATTTCTTTGTCAGATATTGATAGAGGGTAGTTTTGATCCAGAACATAGCCCCAAAGGCGCCGCATATACTGTGCGCCCAGTTGAACCATATACTGTTTTCTCTCCATGTTACAGCAAAAAGATGTCCTGCGACTTTTTCAGAACCCAGCACAAGACGCTCGTTCTTCTCCGGCAGGACAGCGATCTGGCGGTCATTTGGCAGCAATATATAGTTTTCCCGTTCATCGAGACCAACCCTCACAGAATAATAAGGAAATCTTGTCAAGGCTTCTCTTGCAGCCTGCTTCAAAATGCCTTCATCTATTGTCTCCGAAAGTGTCACCTTCACGCGGACGGTAAAAGCATTTTTCTTCATATATTCATAAAGCAGGTAAACATCCGGATTGCTGGCCATATTACCCCCCTCTTTTAAACTCCTTCCGGAGAAATGATACCCGTCTGTCAATGCTTTGTCTCACGACCTGAGCATCTGTCTTCGCATCATATCCATGGAAGGTTCCTTCTGTTTCATTAATCTCTACATTGACACCAGCCTGGGAAAGCTTCCTGGCATACAGAATTCCTTCATCGTGAAGGCAGTCAAACTGTGCTGTTTCTATATACGTTGCCGGCATTTTCCCGGGGATAGAGCATCGCAGCGGAGAAGCAGCGGATCTCAGCTCCTCGTCTTCCCCGCAATAATAAAGCCACATGCGCCTGTTCGCCCGGGAATCCCATTGCGGCGTGTCAGTGTACTGCTTCATGGACTCCGTTTCCATCCCTGCATCCGTTACCGGATACATCAGCATCTGAAGGCAGGGCATCTGTATACTCTCCGATTCCCATCGGTTACAGACCAAAGCGGCAATGGATGCGCCGGCACTGTCTCCCGCAATTCCGATCTTTTCTTCGCTGATGTCAAATTCACTGGTATGCGCCATTACATATCTGTAAAGTGAAAGGACATCCTCGTAAGCAGCTGGGTACTGATATTCAGGTGCTAAATGATAATGTGGTAAGAAAACCTTGCAGCCTGTGTTTTGGGCATAGATAAAACAGAGCTTTTTCTGGTATACAGATGCTTTATACGTAAATGCTCCGCCATGGACATAAATGAGGGAAGGCATTTTCTCCTTTATCCCTGCCGGTGAAAAAACAGATGTTTTCAATGGAAGACTGCGAAAACCTTCTGTTTCAATTTTTATTTCCTCAATGATTTCCGGAGTCTTTTCAAGACGCCATGCCAGATCCTGATAGATATTTCCTGCCGCGACAATGAACCGGTTAAACGGATATGTCCGTGCTTCTTTTCTCAGTTCAGGATCAATCAATTCATTATATTTCATTGCTCTTCAAACCTGCCATGAAGTAATTTTGATTTCATCCGAATAAAGGATCAGTATTCCCGGACAGATCTTCCTTCCTGATCATCGATCTGTCATTTTTTCAGAAACTTTCTGACGATAAATGTACATATACCAACAGCCAGAAGAATTTCTACTATGATGAAGCCAATTGCGAAAGCTCCTGCGAAAAAACCTGTGAAAAGGCCGCCAAGAATAGCAATAAAAGCAATGAGGGAAATGAAAAAAAGTGTGATCATACGGTTCTCCTCCCAGATGATAATATACGCAGCTTATTTCTGTATACTGGAAGTATTGAATATCCCAGCCATCAGATTTTTCAGAATATCCTGCTTTTCGGGCTCGATCCCGTCAAACCGGACACCGGACAGAGGACACTGATCCTTTCGGATGGTTTCGGGTATGGGGTCACCTGGAAGCTTAAACCCGGTCGGGTCAAACTGTTCATCGAACAGATATCTTTTCCTCATTCCAGGAAGGTTTCCCTCATAGCCTTAAGACTTTTTACCGGCAGCCTTTACCAGTTTTTTGACTGAATAGATGGCAAGCGCTATTGAAACAACGAATCCGGCCACAGCAAACAGGGGAACCCCATTGACCATAGGCGGGATTGACGCTGTACATATCATGCACGATCCGTTGAAAAGCACACAGGCAAATAAAGCCAGTATCACATTTGTAATCACTTCGATCAGCACGTGGAACGGTTCCTCGTATCCTGTCAGCTCGAAGCTGATCTTAAGCCTTCCCTTCACAAGATTCCGGAGCACATCCGCAGCCAGTCCGGGAAGCCTGACCGTACGTGCCGCCGTTGCAGCCAGCGCTTCGACAGAAGCAGTCATCTGCCCTTTGATGTCAAAGCTCTCTTTTGCCCTGGACAGCAGCTTCTCCTGGAGAAAACCGAACAGATCCAGCTCAGGGCAGAACATTTCCAGTACACCCTCAATGGTGACCAGGCTTCGGATCATCATCGTATATTCTGTGGAAACGACGATGTGATGCTCATTCAGAAGATCTGTCAGCTCGGTCATCAGCTTTCCGACATCAATGTCATTCAGATTTGTGGACGACATATACTGTGAACTGATGCTTTCCAGGTCTTCCATCAGGCGGGACTTATTCAGCTTCCCTTTAACGGTTCCGATCGAGAGTGCTGCGTTGGTCAGTGCCTCCACATCCTCCTGGACAAGGGCAAAAATCAGGTTCTGGATTGCGCTGATATTCGCCTCACTGATCCTCCCTACCATCCCGAAATCAATCCAGTAAGGTACACCTTTGCAGATCATGATATTCCCCTGATGCGGATCTCCATGGAAGAACCCGGCATCCAGAACCTGATGCAGATAATTGTTCACGAGCGCCTTCCCGATCTCCAGACGGTCATAGCCGTCCCTCTCCACGAAATCCTTGTGGGAGATGGAATATCCATCCACAAAAGTCATCGTCAGGATGCGCTCTGTGGTCAGTTCATCAATGATCCTTGGACATGAAACGACTGTCTCATCCTCCAGGCAAAGCTCCCGGAAGGTTCTGGTATTATCCGCCTCTACACGGAAATCCAGTTCCTCCTCCGTCACCTTTTCCAGCTCCTTAAGAATCCCCATCAGATCAATCGTCTCTGCTTCATCGTCTCCTTCCGCTGTCATGCTCACCATCCCGGCGAGCTTTTTCAGCAGAACAAAATCATCGCGCATGAGTTCGGCGATCTCGGGCCGCTGTACTTTGGTGACAACCCGTGTCCCATCCAGGAGCACTCCATAATGCGCCTGCGCGATGGAAGCGGAACCCAGCGGTTCATCGCGGAATTCTTTGTAGAGTTCTTCGATACGCTTCCCGGTTTCCTGTTCGATAACCTTCCGCGCTGCAGCTGCCTCAAGTGGTTTTACGTCACTGCGAAGTTTTTCAAGCTCCAGGCAGTAGCTTTTCGGGAGCATATCCGTCCGGCTGGACATGATCTGGCCGATCTTCACATAAGTCGGGCCAAGATCCTCCAGTGTCGTCCTCAGCTCCTCCGGGGTAAAGCCGTTCGTATAAAAATTATGCTTTGCGAACACGCCAAGAATCTGGGCCGTACGCTTCCCGTTCTTCTTTTTTCCTTCTGTCATTTTCTGTTGCTCAGTCATTCCACATTACTCCCGTCATCCTGCCGAAACGGCCAGATCCAGAACAGGCTGACCGC
The DNA here is from genome assembly GCA_902783305.1 of uncultured Lachnospiraceae bacterium. GTDB lineage: Bacteria > Bacillota > Clostridia > Lachnospirales > Lachnospiraceae > Blautia_A. The sequence goes on from CACZQU010000384.1 coordinate 4,522, forward strand.
ATAAACTGCCGCAGAGTAGAAAAGCGTTCCGCCGATCACATATAAAAGCTTGCGGGGATCATCCTTCCATGGGTTGACAAAAAGGAACGTCCCAAACAGCAGCAGCAGGCAGTCCAGAATTATCAGAATCCACCACCCTTTCCTCCCGGAACGCCGCGCATACGTCAGAGCATGATACAGGCCGTATCCTCCGAGAAGTATCGGCAGCGTCCCGACAAGCCAGTTCAGCAGTACCAGAAACAATCCGTCTATGGAGAAAAGAAGAATTCCGGCCAGACCGGCCACCAATCCGATGATAAGATTGATAAAATGAATCATCGCCTTGTTGCTGTCGATAAACTCCATTATCCTCAGGATGGAGAAAACGAGCAGCGCGAATCCCAGCAGCTGTCCCATTATGGGAATATAAGCCACCGGGACCGCGAACATCGTCAATCCAGTAAACATAAGGAGAATGATCAGCAGGAGCATGGATCTTTTAAACTTCTCCAAAGTATGAAACAGCATTTATTCTCCCTTTTCCTTCTTGAATTTCTTTCCTGTAGATGCCCCGCCGTCGATCAGTACATCAATCCCGCACAGATATCCGTTTCTCTCATCGGCGATCGTGGCGATGGCAAAGCCCAGTTCTTCAGGCCTGCCCATTCTGCGCGCGCAGGTATTGTCGATCATCTGCTTCGCGAAATCCGACTTCTCCACCTCCTGTGTCCCCATACCCGTCTCAATCAGCCCCGGGCTTACTGAAACCACGCGGATCCCCTTCTTCGCATATTCGTGCGCGCATTTTTGCGCATACCATACAACAAAGTTTTTGCTGAGCGTATAGGCCATTCCGGATTTGAGGTAGTCTTCCGGAGCCAGATTTGCCTCCCCGATCATATGCTTAAGGAAAGCTTCTTCCTTGTATTCCGCCTCTTCGTATATCTGATGCTTCACCAGGAGCGCCGGCGCCTCATAGGCCGAGCTCGACGCAACGTCTACGATCACACCGCCGTCGTTCATATATTTATAGAATTCCATGTTGACATTTTTCGTTCCCACAGCGTTGACCAGGATGATTTTCTCAGGATCTGCCATCGTAGGCGACAAACCGGCTGCGTGGATCACAGTTTTAATAGTGCCGAGCGCGGATGCCATAACGCAGAGCTCGTGAACATCTCTTCTCTCCGACACATCACATGCAATCAGATGAACCTCGTGGCCTTCCGATTCCAAAAGCGCCTTTGCTTTCTCCAGCTTCTCTACCGTCCTTCCGGTCAGTACCAGGATGACATCTTTATCTATATTTCTTGCGGTTTCCAGTCCCATTCCGCTTCCACCGCCGGTAATTACACATACGTTCGCCATTTTTACCCTCCTGTTCAATTCATAATAATGAGCTGTGGCTTCTACTTCTGCTCCTCGTCTTCATTCTTAATAATTCCTTCCGCAATGA
>CACZQU010000385.1 GCA_902783305.1 uncultured Lachnospiraceae bacterium
GGCTCTGATCGATATGCTGAGGGTCAGTCAGGGGACGCTTCTATAGGCTGACCTGGGGATTGGCAGGCAGAGAATTCTGCATTTATACTCTATTCTGTATTTAAGAAGTATTCAGCTGAAAGGAATTTCGATTCATGAAGAAAGTCAGATTGACAAAGGAAAGCACCCGGGACATCCTCAAAACTCTTTTGAAGAGAAGTCCCGACCAGTATGGTGAATATGAGGAAAGGGTGGGGGAGATCCTCCGCGATGTCCGAAGCAGAGGAGACGAGGCCCTTTTTTCCTATACGGAACGCTTTGACCATGTGAAGACAGATGCCGGAAGCATCCGCGTGACGGATGAAGAAATTGAGGAAGCCTATTCGATGACGGATCCGGTTCTGATCGAGGTGATCCGCAAGGCATTGGTCAATATCCGGAGCTTTCATGAGAAGCAGAAGCAGAACAGCTGGTTTACCAGCACATCAGGCGGTACCTTGCTCGGGCAGAGGGTGAACCCGATGGAGAGGGTCGGCGTTTATGTCCCGGGCGGAAAGGCAGTCTATCCTTCCTCGGTGCTGATGAACATCGTTCCGGCGAAGGTGGCGGGAGTGGAGAATATCATCATGACGACCCCGCCCGGAAGGGACGGAAGGATAAATCCTTCCACCCTTGTGGCGGCCAGGGAAGCCGGTGTGGATGTGATTTATAAAGCCGGAGGCGCACAGGCCATCGCCGCGATGGCGTATGGTACCGCGAGCATTCCCAAGGTGGACAAGATCGTAGGCCCCGGGAATATCTTTGTCGCCCTCGCCAAGAAGGCGGTTTATGGTCATGTGAGCATTGACTCCATCGCCGGACCCAGCGAGATTCTGGTTCTGGCGGATGAGACAGCCAATCCCCGCTATGTCGCCGCAGATCTTCTCTCACAGGCGGAGCATGACGAGATGGCTTCCGCCATCCTGATCACGACCAGTGAAGAGCTTGCCCGGAAAGTGGAAGAGGAGATCGAAGGCTTTCTTCAGACCCTTTCCCGGAAGGACATTATCCGGAAATCGCTGGAGAGCTTCGGGTATATTCTCCTGGCGGATACCATCGATGAGGGAATCGAAGCGGTGAACGCCATTGCCAGTGAGCATCTGGAGATTGTGACCCGCAATCCGTTTGAGGATATGATGAAGGTACGCAACGCCGGTGCGATTTTTCTGGGAGAATACAGCAGTGAACCGCTGGGAGACTATTTTGCCGGTCCGAACCATGTGCTTCCCACCAACGGGACAGCAAGGTTTTTCTCCGCTCTTTCGGTGGATGATTTCCTGAAAAAATCCAGCGTGATCTATTATTCGCGTCAGGCTCTGGAGGAAATTCACGAGGATATCGAGAAATTTGCCGCTTCGGAGCAGCTGACAGCCCATGCCAATTCCATTGCCGTCCGGTTTGAATGAATGGGCAGCACGAAAAGTGCCCCGCAGTGACGGCTGTACAGAAAGGAGGATAAGGTGACTGATCTGACCAGAATGTTTCGCCTGATTCCCTGCATCTATCTGCGGGACAACAAGGCGGTGAATGGACTGGACGGGAGCGGGGAATTCGGGATCTCCGATCCCGTAAAGCTCGCGGAATATTACAGTGAAAATGACGCGGATGAGCTCCTGGTATTTGACCTTTCCGATACCCCTGCAGAGCATGATGACGCCATTTTCACTCTCCGGCAGATCTGCGCGAAGAGTAAATGCCCTGTCATCGCGGCAGGAAATGTCAGGCGTATGGAGGATGTCAAAAAAATGCTCTATGCCGGGGCATCAAGGGTTCTTCTGAATTTCTCCAGACAGTCAAACATCGATTTGCTGGAGGAGGTGTCCAAACGCTTCGGCAAGGAGAAGCTTCTCGCCAGTATAGCGGATGCCGCTGAGTATCTGGAAAACCGCAGGCAGATCGCCATGTATGCCTCCGGAATTGTCTGCGTAGAGACCAGGGGAGATGACAAAGGAGAAGCCATTACCCTGGCCAGGGATCTGGGAATCCTCGCCGAGGTTCCGCTGATCCTTCATACCCGGCAGACGGACGAAGAGGCTCTGATGGAAATCCTGTCAGCCGGAAACCTGGACGGTCTGAGCGGCTCCATGGTAAGCTCGCTGGAGAAGCCCGTCAGGACGGTCAGGAATGAGTGCCTGAAGAGGGAATTACCGGTTTACCGCCTTCTCAGCGCCATGTCCTGGAAGGACTTCAAACTGAATTCGGACGGGCTCATCCCGGTTGTTGTGCAGGATTTCCGGACACAGGAGGTGCTCATGGTGGCCTATATGGATGAGAAGGCTTTTTCCACGACCCTCCTCACCGGAAAAATGACCTACTACAGCAGAAGCCGGAAAGAGCTCTGGATCAAGGGCCTGACCTCGGGGCATTATCAGTACGTGAAATCCCTCACGATCGACTGTGACAATGACACGCTTCTCGCGAAGGTGGATCAGACCGGCGCAGCCTGCCATACGGGAAACCGGAGCTGCTTTTTCACTCCTCTGGCCGTGAAGGATGATGACGATACCAATCCTCTCCGCGTTTTTCAGAGCGTTTATGATGTGATAGAAGACAGGAAGCTTCACCCGAAGGAGGGTTCCTATACCAATTATCTTTTTGACAAGGGAATTGACAAGATTCTGAAAAAAGTCGGTGAAGAGTGCACGGAAGTGGTGATTGCCGCGAAAAACACGGAAAAGGACGAGCTTACCTATGAAATTTCCGATCTCATGTACCATCTCATGGTACTGATGTCGCAGAAGGAGATCACCTGGGAGGAAGTCACTGCTGAGCTGGCGCGAAGATAAACGACGGGAACAATCACATAAAAATCTTAAAAGAGGAGACAATGATGAGAATAAGGAGAATGGCGGGCTGGATTCCGACGTTGGCCGTTACCGGGTGCTTACTTGCGGCTCCTTTTGCCGCAGGAGCAGGAGAACCGGATTTCAGTAATATCGTAACGGTAATCGATGACGATTCCCCTGCAGGAAACCGTCAACAGGCTGAGCAGGAAACGGGATACAGCGGACAGACAGGGATACTTTCGGAGTATTACGGACCTGAAGCAGCGCCTGGCGAAGAGGAACAGGGAATGCTGACGAAGCCTTCCGAAAATACAGACGGAGTCTTTGGAAACAGTGAGGAACCATCGGAAGAGATGATTACCTGGAATGAATCCTGGCCATATGCGAATTATTCGGTAATCCATACCGGACAGGCCATGCTATACCGTCCGGCCTGCGGAAACGGATATGTGATCTGTGTCAATGCCGGCCATGGGACAGCCGGCGGGGAAAGCGCCCAGACCCAGTGCCATCCCGACGGCACCCCGAAGGTGACGGGAGGCAGTACGGCAGAAGGCGCGATTTACGCCACCGCTGTCGCAAGCGGCATGACAATGATGGATGGAACTCCTGAAGCAGAAGTGAATCTGCAGCTTGCCATGATTTTAAAACAGAAGCTCCTGGACAGCGGCTTCAGTGTTCTGATGATCCGGGAAAGCGGAGACGTGCAGTTCGACAATATTGCGAGAACGGTCATTGCCAATCAATATGCCGACTGCCACCTTGCGATTCACTATGATTCGACACAAAGCGATAAAGGCTTCTTCTACATGTCTGTACCTGATGTGGCATCTTACCTCAGCATGGAACCGGTGGCATCCCACTGGCAGGAACACCAGGCCCTTGGCCAGGCCCTGGTCTATGGAGTCAGCCAGACAGGATATCCCATCTTCGGAGATGGCAGCATGCCGATGGATCTGACCCAGACCTCCTATTCCACGGTACCCTCGCTGGATGTGGAATGCGGCGACTCGGCCTCCGACTGGTCGTATTCGAGACAGGAAGTGATTGCTGACGGCATTCTGCTGGGAGTGAAACGATACTTCGGCCTGGAATGAGACACGGGGATGGTTCTTAAGTGACTCACCCGGATTCAGTTGCAGCTGTTCAGTCAAGCTGAACAGTTCCGCATCGGGCGTGGCGCTGACGCGTATTCCGGGTACGCCCGATGCCTGAATGCCAATGCTTTTGCACGCCTGGCGGAGCATGTGTGCGAGGCTGACGGAATAGTCACATGCCGTTCCTGAAAAAAACCGAAATGCCTGACGGAAAGCCAAGGGGACGGTTCTTACTGACTCAGAAATGAGTCAATAAGAACCGTCCCCTTGGCTCATTCGCTGTAGAGAGGTCTGATTTTTTTGAAAATCCATGCTCCGCTGTTGTCAATCACGCCTTCATAGATCCCGCGGTAGAGATATATAATACCATCCTCGATGATATGAACAAGATCTGATCCCAGCTGGCAGGTAACAGAACCATCTGGCCCATAAATCACATTGGATGAGATTTCGGTGGTACTATAGCTGTCGTGTTCGACGGATATATAGTTTTTTACCAGCAGCCCGTCCTTTGTCAATTCTGCTTTGCTGAAACTGTCGGCTGTTTTACGGTAACTGTCAGGGTCGGATACCAGCATCAGTCTCAGCGGCTGATGATCAGAAAAATAGTAGAACCGTTCCAGGCTTTGGGTCTTTTCGCCATAGGGTATTTTCTGGACAGTCTGACAGTAATGGTCATTGATCCTGACGATTTCTTCCTCTTCCGGGATATCCAGGTACAATAATCCATTATCGGCGGCGATCTTCAGCGTGTTTCCCGTCTTGCAGTAAGGAAAGGCTCCTTTTGCAATATGAGGGATAAACCCTTCACATACGGCGCCATCGAGTGCGGCACAGGGAAGTCCCTGGATTACGCTGTCTGAGGCAGCTATTCCTTCCCATTGCTCCTCCGGTGATTCCTGCGGGACAGCCCCGATCCGATTCAGTGCCGTATCATAGATACCGTATTCATTTCCCTCCAGACGGATAAGATAATTTTTAGTTATGACCGTCTGGTCAGGATAACGGAAAATCGATGACATCGGAAGAGCAGTTCTGGTAAATCCGCAGGCACGCTCAAAGACCAGCTCACCTTCCAGATTGTATACTTTCCCGTTGTTCTCCTCAAAGCTGGTTACGTCCACGATATAATCGCCAAAAGCATACAGTCTAGGATGGTACGAGTCAGAAGGCTGGGAAAGAATCTCGAGGATAATCTTGAGCAGCGGATGATCCTGTGTCAGCTCATAGCTGTAAGACCCGTCCCGGGAAGCGTAAACCCAGCTGGCCTTTTTACCGGAACAGGTGCCATAGAGAAAACCGCTGTCAAGAAGGTAAAAATGACTGGCGATGGATTTCGGGTCAAACGGGCCGGTAAGCTCTTTAGTAGAAGGACCGACCGGCCGGAAAGCGGAGTCATAGATGGTGGAGCTTCCGGTATGCAGACTGGTGATCTGAACATATTGATCCCTGGGCACGGCGTTGTATTCCTCACCGGAGAGTGTCATGTAATGCTCACCGGCTCCGGGAGAGACGATAGTAATCCGGTTCTCGTTACGATCCTGATCTACAAAAATGGAATTCAGGGAAGTGACTCTTGGAAAAAAATACTCTATATAGCGGCGCAGTTCACACCGCAGATTTCCCCAGGCGTCATAGATTTCGTATACGCCTTCGTTCCTGCGGAAAATGATCCCATCCTCCTCTGAGCAGATGAGGGGCTTTCTGGCGGGAGACGGCGCAGTCTGCGAGGCGGATACGTCTGACATCTGAAGGGCAAAGAGCAGAAACAGGACGGACAGTATGATGGTTCTTTTAAGAGACGGGAGTTTTGCAAGCCACATAACCACATTCCTCCACAAAAGCCTGGCCTTCACTGCTGATCAGCCAGTCGCGGATCTGCAGTGCTTCAGGGCTGGACTGTTCGTTGGTCACACAATAGAAATCATTGATCAGCGGATATTCGCCGGAGGCAATCGTTTCATTCGTGGGTTCGACTCCGTCTATGCGGAGAAATTTCAGGCTGGGTTGAGCGAACATGGAAGAGGCATAGTAGTACACGGAAAATCCGATAGCGTTGGAGGAATTGTCATATTCCACAATTTTCCTGATGATTCCTTCCATGGAATCCACCAGCTCGGTGGTTTCCGGTACCATTTCCGCGTCACCAATCAGCAAAAGCCGGAGGAGCGTCTGGCTTCCGCTGGTTTCCGGACGACGGAAAGCCTTTATCTCTTCATCCGGACCTCCGACCTCCTTCCAGTTCGTGACATTACCAAGAAAGATGTCTCTGACCTGATCCGTTGTGAGGCTGTCTATGGGGTTGCCTTCGTTAACCAGAAAGACCAGAGCGTCCCGTCCGACCGGCTGCATATCAAGAGGAGGATACTCCTTCAGCTGGTCTTTGGTTTCCTGTGCCGGCTCATAGGCAAGCAGGATGTCCCGCTTACCACAGGCCAGGGCAAGATAACAGGGATTGGTATTGGAAAAATCATTTAATGTCTCCTCCGCCATCTGCTGGGTGCAGCCGGTCACTTCACGGGCTACGGCTTCGCACAAAGGCACACACGCCAGAGAACCATCCATACGGGGATAATTCTCATAAGGGATGGAAGGGGAAGACGGACTCATGGGACCTGCAAGGACTTCGGATGAAAGACAGACTGACAGAAGAAGAATGAGACTTGCAAGGATATTTACAGCTGTTTCTTTCTTTTTCATGGCTGTTTTTACTCTCTCCTTATACATCATGGATAGGTATAGAAATCATGTACACCGTGACGAAACAGAAATTTGAGATTGCCCTCAAACCAGAGGACATTTTCGGGATCGGCCGCATCCTTCTGGACAAAAAACAAAGCGCCTTGAGAGACATCCTTTCCTTCCAGGGCATTTCTGACCGCTTCTCTTGTCCCTGCAGAGACAATGACCTCATAGAGCGTTCCATCGTCTACCGGTGAGAACTGGGCGACTCCACTGTCATAGGAATAGATGACCTCGGACACGCTGTCCGGGAACCGTTTATCCTTCACCCTGTTCATGATGACATTGGCGACAAGAAGCCGTCCCTTCAGATCCTCGGTGCCGGCTTCCGCTTCCACAATCCGAAGCAGGGCTTCATAGTCATAATCGCTCATCATCAGGGCGTTCCGGGGAATGTCAGAAGCCGCATCATGAAGCGTGCTGACCTGAAAGTCCAGAAAACCAGACAGATCAATTATGGGACGGGAACCGGAAGGAGAGACCCTCCGGATTCGTTGTCCGACAAGAAGCTTTTCCGCGTGGGTTCCGATTCTTCGGACATTTCTCGAAGACTGCCGGCTTCCTGTCCCCAGATTCAGTCCTTTAAAAAGGCCTGAAAAGCCTGAGGGAACCGTCGGAGAGGATCTTTTCTCCAAAGCGGCAGTTTCTTCGCGGCCGGCGGAAATTGTCTGAGGAACCATACGGGTATGACTTTTCTCGGACTGAACGAAAAACAGGACCCCGAGACAGAAAATAAATCCTGCCGCGATCATGGTCAGCCTCTGATCCCGGATCATGATTCTTTGCATTCGTGATTCGTCTGTTTGCGTTTTGCGTTTTTTTTCGTAAGACACATCCGGCAGTCCTGAGAACAGGACTGCCGATGCTCCGCTTTCATTCCTCTTTCCCATAGCCTTTGTATCCCCTGACCCATGTCATGAAAATAATGAGTAAGTTACGGTACACTTATACTGGATGAGAAAGATTATACAAAAGTACTACGAATTTGTCAACTAATAGTTACAGAATTGTTAAATGTGTTTATCATTCGATTACTACTTGCGGATTAACTGTAAAGCCACGCGCGGGCGAATGGTACCCGAAATGGCACGTTCCCACTCGTCCTCGGCGTAGCGGTACTAAGTTCGTACTGCGCCTTCGGCTTGCACTCACTAAGTACCGACGCCTGCGGATGGCCATTTCTAGGGTACCATTCGCCTCACGCGCGGGGAAGGTTAGACCGTGAATA
>CACZQU010000386.1 GCA_902783305.1 uncultured Lachnospiraceae bacterium
AGTAGACGCTGTGGCTTCCATGCTGTACCTTGATTATGGCAAGCAGGACGGACAGTGGGTGGCGAATAAATACGGCGGAAATGAAAACCTTGAGGCAATCGAGTTTTTCAAACATCTGAATACCTGCCTCCTGGGAAGAAATCATGGCACAGTGATGATCGCGGAGGAATCCACCGCATGGCCGAAGGTGACCGGGGATGTGGAGGATGACGGGCTGGCCTTCTCCCTGAAGTGGAATATGGGCTGGATGCATGATTTTCTCGACTATATGAAGCTTGATCCCTATTTCCGCAAATTCAACCACAACAAAATGACCTTCTCCATGACCTATGCTTACAGCGAGAAATATGTCCTGGTGCTTTCCCATGATGAGGTCGTCCATCTGAAATGCTCCATGATCAACAAGATGCCTGGAGAGCTGGATGAAAAGTTCAAAAACCTCAAAGTGGGATACAGCTTCATGTTCGGACATCCCGGGAAAAAGCTCCTTTTCATGGGACAGGATTTTGGCCAGCTCAGGGAATGGAGCGAGGAGAGAGAAATTGACTGGTTCCTTCTGGAGGAGAAGGGACATGTACAGCTGCAGTCCTTTGTCAGGGATCTTCTGACGATTTATAAGAAATATCCTGCCCTTTATGCCATGGATAATGACAGCAGAGGCTTTGAATGGATCAATTGCGACGACGCGGACCGGAGTATTTTCAGCTTTGTCCGCAAAGCTCCTGTGTCGGATTCCGCCGCGAAACCGGTGGTAAAAGCAGGACTGAAGCCTCCGAAACAGGATAAGAACTGCAACCTGCTCTTTGTGTGCAACTTTACGCCGGTCTTCCGTCCGGATTACCGGGTCGGAGTACCGGAGCTGAAGACATATACCCAGATTCTGGATGAGACGGGTCTTCTGAAGAACAAGGTGAAATTCAAGGCGGTAGAGAGCGAATGCGACAACCGTCCGTACTCCTTTGATTTCCCGCTTGCAGCGTACGGGGTGGCGGTTTTCACCTATTGACCGGCTTTGAAATGATCCTGGTTTTCTTTGAAACACAGGTTTGTCTGCAGGATCAGATACGAAGAAGCTGATCCGGACTTAAGCAGTAACGAGCAGAAATAATGAAGCACCCTCTGAAACCGCCTGCCTGGCAGATCCGGCGGCAGTCAGAGGGCGCTTTTTTGCTTTGCGGCTTTGCTGGCCTTAGATTTACAGAGTGAACGGTAACCTTACAGGAGGTCGGAAATACGGATGGTGAAGCCCTCAAGGACAGAACTTCCCACAGTATCGGCAAAGCGGTAACTATTGGAGGTATCTCCTGTAAAATCAAATACATTAATAAACTGATTATCAGGATTGATGATCCAGTATTCACGGACACCGGCGGACTGATATTGGTTCAGCTTATATAGATAATCCCTGGAAGCGGTGGAAGGCGACACAATCTCGATGACAAAGTCCGGAGCGCCATTGCATCCCTTCTCTGTCAGCTTGCCGGGATCACAGACCACAGATAAATCCGGCTCCAGATAGTTTGTGTCGTTTTCCTCGCCAAACGGCCATACGCCAAACGGAGCGGTGAACACTTCGCATTTTCCCTTATGGGCGGCAATGTGGCTGTATATGGCGAAATGTAACGCTCCGGAAATCCTCTGGTGTAACGTTGAGGGTGAAGCAAGGTAATAAATCTTTCCGTCAATCAGTTCGGCACGGATCCCTTCCTGCAAGGCTTCAATATCAGAATAGGTGTAAAGCTTCTCTTCTTTTAAGGCAGTCATGGTTGCACCTCACTTTCCTGTCTCCCTTATGATACTGTACTGTCCTTCACCATATATGGATTAAACCCATTTGCCGCCATGACGAACCATGCCGCCGGGGCAATATGCGGATCAGAAGAATACTCCCAGTCAGAACCGTCAAAGAGCTCCAGACCCGTTGAGAGGTGCCCGACTGTCGCCGCAGGGAAAAGGCCGTTTTCCAGCTGAATGCCGACAAGCGCGTTCATGGCTTCTTCGTATTTCTCTTCATCCCCGAGAACACGGTACATCAGCGCGGTATAAGCGGTACCCTCCGCCCACCATCCCCCATTCGGGTTCTCCAGGCAGAAGGGATATCCGCCTTCTTCCGTTTTCATCCTTCCGATCATCTCAAGCGCGGCAGGATAAGATGAAAAGGAATCCCCCAACGCCATTGCGCACCAGACCTGTGCGTCAAGGACAATCACGCTCGTGTTTGGCGTCACCCCGTCCTCCAGTACGCCGATCAGGAAGCATCCCTTCTCCTCGTCATACATGGATTCCACAAATCTCCTTGCGCTCATGGCAGCCTTTTCGTACCTGCCTTCTCCGGTGGCCGCAAAGAGAGCCGAGAAGGCTGCAAACGCGTCGATATTGTGCTCGGTGGATTTATAGGTGAACGGATAAACCAAAGGCGGTTTGCCTGTTTCCCAGCCGTCAAAGCCACCGGTGAATCCGTTCCCGCCTTGTGTGCAGTGGTCAATCACCCAGTTCATCAGCGAACAGGCCGTTTCCAGGTATTCACTTCCGCCATATGTATTGTAGTAATGGATCAATGCCAACGCAACATAGGAAGTATTGCCAACATTGCTTCCTACCTGATAGCGGTCTTCATACCAGACCCGGGTTTCCCCGTCATACCACCCCGGAAGCCTGGCTCCGCTCTCCCAGCCGGGATAAGCGGAAATCCCCCCGGCAGCATAGGCATTGCGTACGCGCATTGCTTCTTTCTTCTTTTCTGTCCGGGCAGCAGAAGTAATGTCGTCCGGACCGCCCAAATACAGTGATCTGTCATTCAGAACCGCATATACAAAGGCATCCAGGATTTCCTTCGCCTCTTTCTGCTTTCCTTCAGAAATCAAGGCCATTGCCACAAGCGCATTATCGTAGGAAAAAGCGGTATTTCTGAGATATTGGTTTTCTGTGTCATAGGAACGGAGCAAAACAGGTGCTTCCTGCAGCTGGGTGATTTTTCCGGTAAAACGGATTTCGTCCAGATAGAACACGTTGTCAGCATTACCATTCATGATATCGTTAAGCACAAAACCGAAACCACATGCGAGATAGCTCAGATCAGTGCCCTCCAGAGAAATGACGTATTCCTGCCATCCGGGCGTCAGCTCTACCCAGCCCAGTGATTTCTTGATCGTGCTGTCCGCATATTCTGCAGTGCGTTCATTTGTCGTCCCGTCATAACCGAAGCCGCCGGTGAAAAACTCCACCTTCTCGCCGCCATGCTCTCCTCTTGCGTAAAACCGCAGGGCATCAGCGCCGGTCAGATCCATTCCCTGCCCGTCCATGCCTGCGTCGTTCAGGAGCGGAGCCTTTTCTCCCTTCGGAAAAAAGCCGTTTACGAAAAGCCATCCGCCCCAGTCTCCTGTACGGGTGATCTGTTCGCAGCGGATACAGCTGGAGCCTTTATACGGATTCTCCTGCCAGTTCTCGTCCAGGTTCATCACAAGATCATAGTTGCTTCCGGCCATTTTCGCTTTCTGTGTGAAGTGGTTCTCCGTCAGGCCAAAATCCTTATAAATATACAGTTCTTCGCGCACTTCGGACATCCGGGACAAAAGCGCGGATACTGCCGCGTCTTTCGCCTCTTTGTATGGATCTTTTTCTTCGGGAAAACCCTGATCCTGCCTTCTGCGCTGATCAGCTTTATGCGAAGGAGCCGGATGATGCATCTGCTGAATTCCGGCTGCTGAACCGGCAGAACCGTTCCATGCTTCCCTGGTACATGCGGACATGATCCATGCCGCAGCTGAAAGGAATATCAGAAACTTAATGAAAATGTTCATTTTCCTCCTCCTAACCTGAAGTGCTGAAAAGAATCGGTTGTCATCCTGCATAATAATGTTATAATAAAATCAGGTGCTATAAGGCTGTTTTGTGTATCGTTGCCGTAAAGCGCATTTACGAAATGCGCTTATCATAGGATAGTCATATGGCGAAACAAAAGCCCAAAATGATTTCCCGTCGTGATTCTCTGCAAGATCCCAAGGAGATGGAAAAATGGAAGTAAATCTGAATTTAGCGGCAGGTGCTGCATCGGTTATGCCAATCATCATTATCTGTGATATCCTGATTATTATCGCGTGGAAAATTCTTGGGGCACGGATTACCTCCCTTTCCGGCGGAGGACGCCATCTGAGCGGATCGGTAGAGCTTGAGGAAAAAGCAGGAAGAACCAGGAACGGCGGATATCCACTGCTGATCCTTCTGATCGTGATTGTGGATGCGGCAATCCTTCTGTCTGCTCCGGCAGATCAGTCAAATGACGGAGGATCCGGTACGATAACCCCTGCGGCGAAGCCCTCTGTGACCAAGGCTCCGGCAAATGACGAAACAGAATCGTCCAAACCTGCCCCCACGCCTTTTGCTGTGCAGATACTGGGAGCAGATAAGCTGGCATCCTCCGGCCAGAAAGCGGTGTCCTGTCTTTCCCGGAGGACAAAGGAGGCCTGTCCCCTTTCTGTCTATGACCCAAAAGGTACGGAAGAAGAGGAACAGGATTTCCTCTATGATAATGCTCTGGCTGCTATTGCTCTGCTGTCACAGAAAGACCGGACGGGGACAGAAGTCCAGACGATCCTGGATGAGATCTGTTCACAGACCGACCTGTCGTCCCATAATCCGGAAGAGATGGCCTATGCGGCTATTGCTCTTTTACAGTATGACAAACTGCATACCTCTGTCAAGTATGTGAAAGCTGCACAGGATATCCTGGATCAGATCATGGAAAACCGGAAAGATGAAAATGGCGGGTTTACCACGTCAGAATCTTCCGGGATACGGAGTACCGCTGAAAATCTCCTTCTGTACAGTGCCTTTGACATGGTCTTTGAACGAACCGGAATCGAGGAATACGCGGACGCCGCCCAAAGCGCGGAAAAGTTTATCAAGAGCATGCGCTCCCCGGACGGTACATATTATCTTGCAGGAGATGGAAACGGAGATGCAGCCGAGGACAAGATCCTCTCCACAAAGGTACAGGCTTTGTCCGAGCTGATTCTGAATGATCAGGCAGGCCTGGAAAAGGCCGAAAGCCTGTGGGGAAGCAAAGGAGGCTACCTGCCGGATGACGGAACCTCTTCTTTGGAGGGCTTCTCTTCAGAAAGCACTCTTCTTATGGATCTGGCCTATCAGAAGCTTGGACGGGAGGACAAAAAAGGCCAGGGTGCCAGTGTCGTTTCCGCTTATCAGATAGAGAACGGAGGAATACCGGAAACAAATGTAAGCTCTTTCCAGGATGGATTTGGGAAATCCTGTAAAAACGTACCCAGAACTTCCTGTGCTGCCTGGTATATACTGGCAACAGAAGGGATAAACCCGTTTGTTTACGGGATCGCTTAACCATCTGTGATCTGTGAGGGTGAGTCAAGGGAACGGTTCTCACTGACTCACCCATTTTCTGACTCAACTATTTTGACAGTTTTCGCATGCCTCGCGCAGCAAGTGCACGAGGCTGACTGAACAGTTACCTGTTTTTTTCATCATGGTCAAGGGTTTCTATGAGGTAAAGAAAAAATGAAAAAGCATTTTGGAGTACGCATCATATCTGCTGCTGCCGCTGTCCTGATTGCTGCGGCAATGCCGTCCGCTGCCGCCCTGGCGTCGGAAGACGCTGAGGCTTCCAAAGCATCAGCTGCAGGATGGCTGAAGGAAAACCTGGCGCAGAACTGTCCCATGAAGACCTTTGAAACGACGGATCCCCTGCTGGACACAGCCTCCTGTACCTATGAAAACGCAGTCTCTGCGCTCGCCCTGATCAGCGAAGGAGATGATGAGGATGCTTCAAAGATTCTGGATGCTTTAGTGGACGGGATGGAAAAGGATGTGGAGTTTCATGACAGATTCCGCAACGCGTACATGGCGGGAAAAGCCTCGGATCTGCCGGGCTATTGGGATGACGGCAAAGGAGAGTGGATTCAGGACGCGTATATGGTGGGATCCAGCACCAAAAGCAACGCCGCCGCCGCCCTGGCTCTTCTGCTCAGCTACAAAAACGAAGCAAACGAAAGATATCTGAATGCCGCTGTCACGGCACTGGACTGGATTATCGACAACTGCCAGGATGACAGCCCAGGCTTTACCGCAGGATATACAGGGTGGCCAAACGCCGGGCAGGCCACAGTCCTGACTTATAAATCTACGGCTGATAACTGCTGGATGCTTGCGGCTGCCCGCCGGCTGGGAGAAATCACCGGCTGGAAAAAGTATATTGAAGCGGCGTCTTCGGCATCGCTCTTTCTCACGCAGAACATGTTTTCCGAGGGAGATACCCGTTATTTCCAGGGGACGAAGGAAGACGGGGTCACGCCGGCGACGAACCTTCTTCTGACTGAGGCTCAGGCCCTGCCCCTGTTCTGCCTTTATGACGGTTCAGGGATGGACAATATGGAACGCTGTATGACGACAGACGGCGGATATTCTTACGACAACTCCAATACCGACGGGTTATGGCTGGAGGGGACGGCTATGGCTGCCCAGGCATTAAAGAAGGCCGGACGTGAAAATGCTTCCGAAAGCGCCATGGAAGCGATGAGAAAATACCAGCTTCCATCCGGCGGTTTTCCCCAGGCAAGCATCGGGGAACTGCAAACCGGGGAGCTTGATCATGTGATCACAGACATCCCGTCCGCGGGACCTGCGGCATGGTATATCATGGCCTGCAACGATTTCAATCCGCTGGTATAGCCGTTTTTACCGGAGAGACGGATTGGGATCCTGGGTACGGTGCCTGTTCACGTCCGCTCTTGCAGCATCCGGAATTCCCGCCCTTCGGGCTCTCAAAGGCGCTTCGCGCCGGGATTCTTCATGTTGTGGAGGGACACGGATAAATAATATTTGCTTTTTATGGAAGTTCGTCTTATAATGTCCCCTTGGAAGATTAATTGCTGACAAGCCTGAGGTGTTTCTAACGGCTTTGTCCGATCAGCCGGCCGCAGATGATGAGCTGGAGAGAGGAGTTTCTATGAAGCTTACGAATGTTAAAGATGTAGAAGGTTTATTCAAGGTCATTGACGAGTGTAAAGGCAAGGTTGAGCTCGTGACAGGCGAGGGTGACAGGCTGAATCTGAAATCCAAGCTGTCTCAGTATGTTTCCCTGGCGACGATTTTCGCCAACGGCGAGATCCCGGAGCTGGAGCTTGTGGCTTATGAGCATGACGATCTGATGAAGCTGATCGATTTCATGATGGGCTGAGAGGGATTATGGCATATCCGGGAATGTGCACCTGCACAGATCCGGCCGGGAATGCCTGCCAAACGCAATGTTGATCATATGCTGCCGATAAGAACCAGGGGGCTTTTTGCCTCCTGGTCTTCATGCGTTTTGAGAATAATGACGCAGCAGTATCCGCATCAGAATATACGAGGATCGGATGCTTGCCGAAACCGTGAGGCAGCAGTTTTTTTGCGAACCGCATCTGAATATGGAGACAGGCACCGGTCAGCGCGAAGCGCGGGACATCCGGCAGGAGTTCTTTTGTACGACAATCTTTTTTAAGGAGAAACAGATTATTATGGTTAAGATAGATATTGTTTCCGGTTTTCTTGGCGCCGGAAAGACAACATTGATAAAAAAGCTCTTAAAAGAAGCGTTTTCCGGAGAACAGATCGTTCTGATCGAAAATGAATTTGGGGAAATCGGCGTGGACGGCGGATTCCTGAAGGAAGCGGGAATTCAGATCCGGGAGATGAATTCCGGATGCATCTGCTGTTCCCTGGTGGGTGATTTCGGTGCTTCGCTCAGGGAGGTGGTGGAAACCTATCACCCGGACAGAATCCTGATCGAGCCGTCCGGCGTAGGAAAGCTTTCGGATGTCATCAAGGCCGTCCAGGGCGTACAGCAGGATGTCGAGATGAAGCTGAACAGCTATACCACGGTTGTGGATGCCAGAAAATGCAAAATGTACATGAAAAACTTCGGCGAGTTTTTCAATAATCAGATCCAGTATGCCGGCGCTGTCATCATGAGCCGTACCGATATCGCGGATGAGAAGAAGATCCAGGAGGCCATGGCACTTCTTCGGGATCTGAATCAGGAGGCGGCGATTATCACTACCCCCATCAGCCAGCTGGAAGGGACAAAAATCCTGGAGGTCATGGAGCATCCGGTTTCCTTTGCCCAGGAGATGCTTGATGCGGAGAAAGAGCATCATCATGACCATGATCATCACCATGAGCATGACCATCACCACGATGAACACGATCATGACCACGATGAGCACGATCATGACCACGATGAGCACGATCATGATCACGATGAGCATCACCATGAGCATGAAGAGCACGACCATCACCACGAACACAGCCATGACCACGATGAGCACGATCATGAGCATGAAGAGCACGGGCATCACCACGATCATGACCATGAAGAACACGGGCATCATCACCATGATGAGCATGGCCATCATCATGATCACGAGGGCCATCACCACGCGGATGAGATCTTTACCAGCTGGGGGCGTGAGACCGTGA
>CACZQU010000387.1 GCA_902783305.1 uncultured Lachnospiraceae bacterium
ACATCGATTATCATAATACGGTACTTCCTACAGATGGCAGACTGATCCGCCGGCTGGTGAGGGACTCGAGGACCCGCGGCATTACGGCGCAGGAAACAATCGCCCGGTGGCCGTCTGTCCGCCGGGGCGAGGAGAAATATATCTTTCCTTTCGAGGATGATGCCGATGCTCTTTTCAATTCCGCGCTTGTGTACGAGCTGGGCGCGTTGAAGGTCTATGTGGAGCCTCTTCTGTTTGCGATCGAAAAAGAGGATCCGGCGTATCTGGAAGCCCACCGGCTTCTCAAATTCATGGATTATTTTCTGCCGGTTCCCAGCGATGAAGTGCCGAACAATTCCATTCTCAGGGAGTTTATCGGAGGAAGCTGTTTCAGAGTGTAGCTTTTTGGTTTTCCATGGATTCCGGCTTACGGGAATTTTCAGGACGGTATAGAATCCCAAAAACGGCATACCCGATGACGGGTATGCCGTTTGTCTTTCATGCCAAAGATCCTTTCGTGGACCAGACTCCCGCAATCCTTGGCTCATACTGAGTGGCCATATCAAGAGCTTTGGCAAAAGCCTTGAAGCTGGCTTCGGCGATATGATGATTGTTTCCTCCGCTGATCTGATGAAAATGCAGGTTCATGGCGGCAGAGTAAGAAACCGCATAAAAGAACTCCCTGATCATTTCAGCATCCATATCCCCGATTCTGGGCACGGTGAAAACCAGGTCCGATGAAAAATAAGGGCGGCCGCACAGATCGACCGCACACAGAATCAGGGTCTCATCCATGGGAAGAACAAAATGACCATATCGTTTTATTCCGGCCTTGTCTCCGACAGCCTCACGAATGGCCTGGCCGATGACGATTCCCATATCTTCTATACTGTGATGAGAATCTACATCCAGATCTCCTTTACAAAACGCATTCAGGTCAAACAGCCCGTGACGGGCAAAACCATCCAGCATATGGTTGAAAAAACCGATTCCTGTGTCCGCCTGGCAGATACCGGTTCCGTCGAGGTTCATAGTCACCTGGATATCCGTTTCCTTTGTCTTTCTGCTGATCGATGCAATTCTTTGCTTTTCACTCATTTGCGTGTCCTATGTCCTTTCGCGTATAGACGAATGAATCAGCTGCCTTTTTGTATACTATATCAGGTTTTCGGTCCATTGGAAACCTGAAAATCGGTAAGGAATCCGTCAGGCTGAACAGTAACCTGTCAACCGGAGAATCGTCCGCATCGGCTGACTATTGATTGACAAGTATGAATCATATTGGATATAATGTAAAAGTGCTATCATTTCTGTTTGAAATCCTTTTTCCCCTGTGATCATTATACCCGCAGGAAGATATAAATGGAAAAGGATACTGTTTCTTTGCAGGATATGCAGAAGGACTGAACTATGCGTTTCGGAAATCAGGTACTTCTGGTATTATTCTTTTACTCAATTATCATTCTGAAGATCATATATCATCTGAACCTGTGCCTGTCATACAAATCATGATGTACGTTAATCCGCGGATTGAAACAGTCCTTATGAAACAACCGATTCCCAAGGAGGTATACCATGAAGCACTTCATCTGGTGGAAAGCACCTTTCTATCTCCTGCTCATGGTTATTATTGTCTTTTCCTGTACTGCCTGTGAGACACGGCTTCGGCAGGCAGACACATCGAAGCAGCAGGGAAGACTGACTGACCCGGATATTACCCGGTTCCTGGTCGCTGTGGAGGATGAGCCGGATACGGTGGACTTTCAGTGTACATCGATCCATTATACCATTGCACAGAATGTGTTCAACCGTCTGGTGGAGACGGAAAACGATGTGAACGGGAATATGCAGATATTGCCATCCCTGGCGGAATCCTGGGAGATTTCCGATGACGGACGGACCTATTCCTTCCATTTGCGGGAAAATGTGGTTTTCAGCAATGGATCTCCCCTGACGGCTTCGGATGTTCAGTATACCTTTGTCCGGCTGCTGACGCATCCGGATTCCTGCAACCGGGATATCGCTGACGGGATTCTGGGTGCCGAAGCTCTGGAAAATGGTCTTACAGACGAGCTGGAAGGCTTTGACGTGATCAGCGATCTCGATTTTACCATCACCCTTGAATATCCCTTCCAGGCATTTCTGGCCTGCCTGTCGATGCCTGGAGCATCTATCCTTGATGAGGAGACGACAAGGGAAGCCGGAAGCCGCTTCGGGACAGATCCCGCCTGGACGATCGGTACAGGATCTTTTATTCTCTGGAAATGGGAGCCGGGAGAAGGACTGTTACTTAGAGCAAATCCTGACTGCTGGCAGGGAGAGCCTCGTTGTGAGGGTCTTGATCTGCGCTTCATCACTGATTCCAAAGAAATCCGGAGGATGTTTGAAAAGGGTGAGATCGATATTCTTGATCTGGATGAAGTGGGCAACGCGGCGGAGTATTTTCTCCATGGTGACATTTATCAGCAAAGGCTTTTCCAGGTTCCACGTATTGGAATTACGTATATTGCTCTGAATGAAGCCGTTCCGCCTCTTGACGATGTCCGGGTGAGGAAAGCCATGCAGCTTTCACTGAACCGTGCCATGCTGCTTGCGGTGGTCTATGGAGGACGGGGATATGTAGAAAACGGGATTTTTCCTCACGGGCTCTACGGGTTTAATCCGGAGCTTAAGGAGATTCCCTATGATCTGAAGCAGGCAAAGGAGCTTCTTGTCAAGGCCGGGTATTCAGATGGCTTTGATCTGACGGTAAGCGTCAATTCTGCTTCTACCCGTTGGGAAATGTCCGTTTTAAGGCTGGCTGTTTCTATGTGGGAGAAGGTTGGCATCCGGGCGGTTATTGAGGTATTAAGCGAGAGCGAATTTCTGAATCGCAGGAAAAGCGGCCGGCTTGCCTGTTATACGGCACAGTGGATGGCGGATTTCAATGATCCGGACAACTTTATCTACACTTTCTTTGGAAACAAGGAAAATACTACTTTCCGCAGCCTCTGCTATCCAAGGGAGGATGTGATGGAGCGGGTGCAGCTGGCAAGAAAGATCCAGGATCCGCAGGAACGTATCCGGGAATATCAGGATCTGGAACGCATCATCGTCCAGGAGGATGCCGGTTGGATTCCCCTTTATTCCCGGCAGCGGTTTTATGTGACTTCCAAAAGGCTGGAGGGAATCCAGGCTTCCTGGAACGGCTCTGTAAAAAACAGGTATCGGGAAATGGCCATAGTCAATCATCAGGATTAGGGGGAGAAAATGCATTCGATCCGTATAAAGATCACGGCTATCACCATCATGGCAATTCTTACGAGCATCCTGTCTGTTTTCGCGGCGAGCCATCTGATTTTTCAGAGCGAGACCGATGAAAACTCTGTAGGCATGATGAACCTGATTGGCCAGGATGCACAGAAATCTCTGGAGAAATATTTTGAAAGCATAGAGCAGTCTGTGGAAATCGCCGCCAATATTGCCATAGAAAACCTGGACTCGGTTCTCCTGGTAGAATGCGGAGCGATCAGGACAGGCCTGGAGGATACCGCGCAGACAGCGGAACAGGGTGCTTTACTGGATGCTTATCTGGATGGTTATCTGGGCAAAATCCAGGAGTTTTTTTCAGGTGTCGCGGACTATACCCAGGGAGTGACCTCTTATTACTATTGCATCAGCCCGGAGATCAGCCGGAATAAACAGGGGTTCTACTACAGGAAGATCGGTAAAACCGGCTTTATCGAACAGACACCTCTGGACGTTATGCAGCTTGAGCCGGCAGAAGCTTTGCACTCTACCTGGTATGAAGCAGCCATCCGCAAGGGACGTCCGGTCTGGATCGGCCCTTATATCGACTCTCCGTGGCAGGATGAATGGATCTGCTCTTATTTCGTACCGATTTATGAGGCCGGTATGCTGATCGGCCTGATGGGTATGGATATTCCCTGTGATACCCTGGTGGCTCAGATTGACGACGTACGCATTTATGATACGGGCTATGTCTGTCTTCTGGATGAGGAAGAGCAGGTGATTTACCATCCTGATCTTCGTATTGGGAGCAGTCTGGACGAGCTGGGTCTGAGTATCGGTACTCAGCTGATCCAAAGGGAAAGCAGCGGTGACGAGCTGATTCGTTATACGGCAGGGGAGGAAAAACGTCAGATGTCGTTTTCCACCCTGTCTAATGGAATGAAGCTGGTCTGCATCGCGCCTGCTGCTGAGATCAATGCGCCCTGGAGCCGGCTGATCCGGGCGATCCTGTTGATTTCCGCGGCGATCATTCTTTTATTCGCTGCCCTTTCTCTGTTTCTCATGGGGATCATTACCTTTCCTCTTCAGGAGCTTACTTCCGCTTCCGCCAGGCTTGCCGACGGAGATTATGATGCAGATCTGAGTTACCACGGTAAAGATGAGATCGGTACGCTGACCGGCGCTTTCAAACGGATGAGGGATCAGATCAAAAGCTATATTGAAGACCTGAACCATCAGCTCTATCATGACAGGCTGACCGGTCTGCCGAATATGCGCCGTTTTTTCACCCTCGCTGAGGAGATGAGAGAGAGCCTGCTTGCACAGGGTCAGCAGCCTGCCATGGTGTATTTCGATATTATCGGGCTCAGGCACTACAACAGGCAGTACGGCTTTGAAAAAGGTGATGAACTCATCGTCAGTTTTGCCGGTATCCTGACACGACATTTTGGTCATCACCGGATCTGCCGTTTCAGCGGAGACCATTTCGCCGTGGTGACGGACGAAGAGAATGTAGAAGAGGAGCTTCAGAAGATTCTGAGGGAATGCGAGACCGCCATGGATGGGAAACGTCTGCCTCTCAGAATCGGGGTTTATCTGAACAGGCTGGAGCATGTGGACGTAAGCACGGCATGCGACCGCGCCAAGTTTGCCGGCGACCAGACCAGGGGAGAGTTTACCTCAAGCATTACTTATTATGATGAGGATATGCTGAGAAAAGGAGAGGTTCACCGTCACATTATCAACAATCTGGATCCTGCACTGGCCGAAGGCTGGATCCAGGTCTATTATCAGCCCATCATCCGGGCTGCTGACGGGAAAATCTGCGACGAGGAAGCACTTGCCCGCTGGATCGATCCGGCTCTGGGCTTCCTTTCTCCCGGGGATTTCATTCCTGCACTGGAAGAATCCAAGCTGATTTACAAGCTTGACCTGTATGTGGTGGACCAGGTTCTGAAAAAGATGAGGCAGCAGACGGAGGCAGGCCTGTCACTGGTCCCGCAGTCAATCAATCTTTCCCGCATGGACTTTGAAAGCTGCGATATCGTGGAAGAGCTTCGCCGCCGTGTAGACGAGGCGGGAATTGACCGCTCCATGATTACGGTCGAAATCACCGAGAGTGTGATCGGCAGAAATTTCGATTTCATGAAGGAACAGATCACCCGGTTCAGACAGCTGGGCTTCCCGGTGTGGATGGATGATTTCGGCAGCGGTTATTCCTCCCTGGATGTGCTGCAGCAGATCCATTTTGATCTCATCAAATTTGATATGAGGTTTATGGAATGCTTTGAGAACAGTCATGAGAGCAGGATCATTCTGACTGAGCTGATGAATATGGCCATCGGCCTGGGCATGGAAACTGTCTGTGAGGGAGTAGAGCATTCTGAGCAGGTGGAATTTCTGCAGGAAATCGGCTGTACCAGGATTCAGGGGTATTTTTACGGAAAGCCTCTTCCTTTCGAAGGAATTCACTCTCAAGCTGAGAACAGAGCAAAGTTGGAATATGAAAATCCTGAAGAATCAGATTATTATGCGACAATAGGCCGGATCAACCTGTACGATATAGCTGTTCTTGCCAATGAGAACGACGAGTCCCTCTCTCAATACTTCAACGCATTGCCGATGAGCATCATGGAGGTCAGGGGAAACCGGGCGAGGTACAACCGCTGCAACCGTTCCTATCGTGACTTTTTACAGCGCACTATGGGCATACAATACAATACGGAGGAAACGGACATGATGATTTCTTCCTCCGGAAGTGGAGCGGTATTCCTTAAGGCAGTGCTGCAGTGCAGCAGGGACGGCGGACGTATGATTATCGATGAGAAGGTGAACGAGGATACGATCGTCCATTCCCTCGTCCGCCGGGTAGCGGTCAATCCGGTGACCGGTACCGCAGCTATTGCTGTGGCGGTTCTTGCGGTCGTCAAAGAGGGAGAAAACAACGGGGCAAGCTACAGCCAGATGGCCAAGGCTCTGGCTGCGGATTATGTGGATCTGTTTTATGTGAATCTGGAGAATGACAGGTTTATCGAATATGTACCTGATGCTGAGCGGGATGACCTGGCCATGGAACAGCATGGGGAAGACTTTTTTGCCGCCAGCCGGAGAGATGCGCTTACCCGGATCTTCAGGGACGACCAGGAAAGCTTTATACAGGCTTTTACCAGACAGAACGTGACCGATTCGCTTGAGACGGATGGGATCTTTAAGCTGACCTACCGTCTGATGATAGATGACAAGCCCGTTTATGTCGATCTGAAGGCCGTACGGATGCCCGGAGACGGATCCCACATCATTGTCGGTGTGAACAATGTGGACGCAGAGATGCGCCAGAAGGAAGAACTGGCCCGGATCCAGACGGAGAGGACTGTCTACTCCCGCATCAGTGCTCTTGCACAGGGCTTTATCTGCATCTATATCGTCGACCCTGCTACAGGACACTACAGTGAATTCCGCACCAGCAGTGATTTTGACGGGTTCGGTTTACCGGCGGAGGGGGAGGATTTCTTCGCCCGGTCTGAAAAAGATGGCAGGCGTTTTGTATGTCCCGAGGATCAGGCAAAATATCTGACGCTGCTGACCAGGGAAAATGTCATGAAGGAGGTCGAAAAAAACGGCTTCTTCTCCTTCCAGTACAGGCTGATGATGAATGGAGAGCCCCGATATGTGAAGCTGAATGCCGCATTGGTTCAGGAGCATGATGAACCGGTGCTGGTGATCGGTGTGAATGATGTCGACGGCCAGGTAAAGCGGGAGCAGGAGTATGAACGAAAGCTGACTTCTGCTTATGACAAAGCGAATCTGGACACTCTTACCGGAGTAAAGAATAAGGCTGCTTATAAAAACCTTTCAGACCACTTATCCTTGCAGACGGAAGAAGGCCTGGATGTCAGATACGCAATTGTTTTGTGCCGGGTAAATGATATTGCGCATGTCAATGAGACAGAAGGACGTTCTGCCGGTGATCAGCTGCTTCGCGGGGCCTGTGAGATCATCTGCAATATCTTTAAGCACAGCCCTGTGTTCAGGGTGGCCGGAGATCAGTTTGCTGTCATTGCCCAGGGGCATGACTATGAGCACATAGACAGTCTGGTGGAGAGATTGTCACTGGCAAGCCGGGATCATTCGTTGGATATCTTAAGAGGATGGGAAAAGACAGGATTCTGACCTTTTCAGAAGGATATGCTTAGGAGCTGTGCACAGATTACCTGTGCATCTGGCCCATTTTCATCCGCCCAGGTGCTTTTGCCTGGACGGATGAAAACGGGCCATTTGTATGGGTTATCTGTACACAGCTCCTTATTCTTTTTGATTGATTATTTCTCCAGAATCCATTTTCCCTGTCTCATCCAGCTTCCTTTCCGGTAATACAGGATCAGTGCGATATCCGTCACT
>CACZQU010000388.1 GCA_902783305.1 uncultured Lachnospiraceae bacterium
ACAGTTGAGGACGTTCTGGATGAAGGGATGGAAGCATTATGTTCCATCCCTTGTCCGAGAAGAAAGAAAACACAATGACGGATTAAGGTGACGATTTATCGTGCCAATGGTGACACGAAATCTGGCACCGATGAGACCAATAACACCAAAGCAGGCACCGATGGCACTTTATCCGGAATCGAACAGAAGATAGTTGAAATGCTGAAAGCAGATGAAAAGACCACGCAAAAGAAACTTTCCGAAGAATTGGTCATTTTTTGAAACGGTGGTGTCACTCACCAACTGTAACCATAATATGAAACAAGTGCGAACAGCTCCATGAGAATGAGAGGAGTCAGGCGATGGGAGCATACCTGAACCCGGGAAAGAATGCTTTTGAAGAAGCTTTGAATTCAGAAATTTTTGTCGACAAAACCGAAATGATTGTTTACCTGAACTGTGTAGTCCGAACAGAACAGAAGTATGTTTGTGTTTCCAGACCCCGCCGTTTTGGAAAATCCATGGCCGTGAAAATGCTCTGTGCATATTATGGAAAAGGTGCAGACAGCAGAACCATGTTTGAGAAATGTAAGGTCAGCAGGAAGGCAGCAGACTGGGATAAATACCTCTGTAAATTCGATGTCATCCGGGTTGTGATGACTGATTTTTTCAAGAAGGGAGTTTCTTTCGATCAGGCATTTAACAGGCTGCAGGCACTTGTCGTCAGAGATTTGACAAAAGCATTTCCGGAAATAGATTTTTTCGATAAGATGGATTTACTTCAATCCATACAGGATGTATATGAAGAAAAGCATATACAGTTCATTATCGTTATTGATGAGTGGGATGCTATTTTCAGAGAGTATAAGGAAGATAAAGAGGGACAGAAAAAATACCTGGATTTCCTCAGAGATTGGCTTAAGGACAAGGAATATGTGGCGCTGGCTTACATGACCGGGATTTTGCCTGTAAAAAAGTACGGGAAACATTCTGCCCTGAATATGTTTGATGAGTATTCCATGACATTTCCGATGCAGTTTGCAAAGTATGCAGGCTTTACAGAGAAGGAAGTCACAGACCTGTGCGATAAATATGGCCGGGATTTCGAATTGATCCGCTCATGGTATGATGGATACAAGGTGAGCGATATTGTGCCTCCCGATCCCGGACATGAAAGGCAGCTTGCGACAGGAAAACCCATAGAAGCTGCAAAATATTCGCTTTACAGCCCTTTATCCGTTGTGAAAGCGATGCGGAGTGGAATTGTAAATAATTATTGGAATGAGACGGAAACATATGAAGCGCTGAAACAATACATAGACTGGAATTTTGATGGCCTTAAAGAGGGCGTAGCAATTCTGATGGCAGGAGGAAAAGTTGCGGCGGATATTACCGGTTATCAGAACGACATGACGACTTTTCACAGTAAAGATGATATTCTGACTATGCTGATTCATCTGGGCTATTTGGGATATGATAGTAGCACAAAGAATGTGTTTATCCCGAACCAGGAAGTGCTGCAGGTGTTCCGGTCTTCTACAGGAGGAAGAGACTGGAAGGTCACATTTCAGGCAATTGAGAATTCCAGAAGGCTCCTGGAAGCAACATGGGAGTGTGATAAGGAAACGGTGGCAGATCTTCTGGAAGCGGCACATGACAAAGCAGGAAACAAAACTTACCATAGTGAGGCAGGCCTTTCTTACGCTGTGCAGTTGGCATATTACGCAGCCCAGGATCTGTATACCATTATTCCAGAGCTGGATACAGGCAAAGGATATGCTGACCTTGCCTTTATCCCGAAAGATCCGGATGTACCGGCACTTCTGATCGAATTGAAATATGAAGAAGATACTGAAACGGCAATCAGCCAGATTCACAGACAGAAATATCCGGACAGGCTCCAGCTATATAAAGGAAATCTGATACTCGTTGGAATCAATTATACAAGGACGATTTCCAGTAAAGATATTGCGTTTAAACATCACAGCTGCAGAATAGAGAGGGCTTAGGGAAGAAAGATAGGGGTCAGACCTCGTGAATGGGATGAAGGGATGGAAGTCCATCCCTCATCCGAGAAGAAACACAGTGGTACACGGTACCACTGTGGAAACTCCGGTCAATAAAGCCGGAAAAGGACTGAAGGAATCGGTGAACTGAATGGATAGAGCTCGCAG
>CACZQU010000389.1 GCA_902783305.1 uncultured Lachnospiraceae bacterium
GACTTAAAGCAGGTAAAACTTTAGATTCTTATTCTTTTCCCCGCCCACAATCTGCATAACCGTAGCACTGCTGCTCAGCTTCCCAAAACATGCCGGCTTTGTGGCAAGGGATATATGCCTTTTTGTCTTCCGCAGCCCCAACGCCTTTTCTGCCGGATAAAAAAGTGCTGTGAAGCTCTGACTTCTTCAGTCGTTTCTTCACAGCACTTTTCTGGTTCATTTACAGTTTTTTTCCGCAGTTCGGGCATCTCATTGCATCTTTGTTCTGAATGACGGAACCGCAGTTCGGGCATTCCTGCTTTTTTCCATGCAGGTAGAGCAGATCATCATCGCCGGCCGCATCATCATCTTCATCGAAAGGATAATCTCCACCGTCATCGTACTCTCCATCATAATCGCCAGCCCCATCAGCAAGGGCTGCCAGAGAGGCAAGAACATCCATGCCTTTTTTCAGGCCTTCTTCACGGTCGGCAAGACCTTGCACCTGTTTTTCCGTCTCTTTCACGATGTCTTCCAGTTCGTTAAGACGCTTTTCCATCATTTCCATGACTTTCAGCATCTCCATGAACACTTCGTGTACCGTCTCATGGCCTTCAAAGTTGCCAGCCTTTACCAGACCTCTGATAAAGCCTACCCGCCTGCTGATTTCTCTGCTCATGCGCTTCTCCTTCTTGGAAAATCAGGCGCGCTCCATGTACTCACCGGTACGGGTATCGATACGGATCATATCGCCGGTATTGATGAACAGCGGAACCTGCAGACTGAAACCGGTTTCCAGCGTGGCAGGCTTATAAGTATTGGATGCAGTATCGCCGGCAAACCCGGGCTCAGTATCCGTTACTTCGAGCACCACAAAGTTCGGCGCTTCCACGGAGAAAGCACTGCCCTTGAAGAAACGCACTGTAACATTTGTTCCTTCCTTCACGAAAGGAATCGCCTCTTCCACCTGATCCCTGCTCAACGGCAGCTGTTCATAGGTCTCAGTATCCATAAAATAATACAGGTCCCCATCATTGTAAACATACTGCATATCCTTGGATTCGATGATGGCTTTGGGCATCTTATCCGTAGGGTTGAAGCTGCGCTCCACCACCGCGCCGGTCATTACGTTCTTAATCTTTGTCCGAACAAACGCCGCGCCTTTGCCAGGTTTGACGTGCTGGAAATCCACAATATTCCAGACGCCTCCGTCCCACTCAATCGTAATGCCTTTTTTGAAATCGCCAGCGGTAATCATAGTATTCTTTCCTCCATTTCTGTTTTTTTCCGGATATTTACAGGATGATAAGCTGCTTATCCGCTGTCGTCAGCGGGACGCTGCCGTTTTCCTTTACCAGACAGGTATTTTCTATACGTACACCACCCAACCCCGGAACATATACGCCAGGTTCCACAGTGATCACAATGCCTGACTGCAGCGTTTCATTGCATTTCGGACTCAATCTGGGTTCTTCGTGGATATCAATCCCGACAGAATGACCGAGTCCATGTCCGAAACGCCCTGCATATCCCCGGGCGTCAATATAATCCCGGGCCAGTTTGTCGATCTCAGCGCAGTTTTTCCCGGCAGCAAGCGCATCCTCACAAATGCATTGTGCTCTGTATACCGTATCATAAATCCGGTGCATCTCTTCAGACGGCTGCCCCAGGGCAACGGTTCTGGTCATATCGCTGCAGTATCCGCCGACTTTTGCCCCGAAATCCATTGTAATCATATCGCCTTTCTGGATCTTTTTGGATCCAGGCACTGCGTGAGGCAGACTGCCATTCACACCGGAAGCGATAATCGTATCAAACGCATTGCCGTCCGCGCCAAGGCGAAGCATCGTAAAGTCAAGCTCAATCTGCAGTTCCTTTTCGGTCATTCCCTCCCTGATCTTGGGAAGAATCGCCTTAAAGGCTTCCGTTGTAATATCAGCAGCCTTCCGCATGGTTACAATTTCGGATGGAGACTTGACCTCCCGCAGCTTTTGCGGTGCCTTTTGCAGCGGAACACAGCTCACTTCTTCGCCGACTGCGACCTTCAGTCTTTCAAAAGGATCCACAGGCAGATAATTTGTCTCCACCCGCAGTTCCGTTACACCATCCTGGTGTACCATTTCAGCCAGCCACTCATTATGGTTCTTGTTATTGCTGATTTCCACTACCGCAAAC